>CALJKQ010000075.1 GCA_937973565.1 uncultured Saprospiraceae bacterium
TTAAGGTTGAATGAGTCTGAAATACGCCAATTTCCATTCTCCAAATTTTATTTTGTTAAGAACTCTTTGGGTCATTCGATTCCCCTCATTGTTTCATTCAGATATGTGGGAAGAAAAATATTATTTTGATATTTATTTTATGCTTGGATAGTTCCCAATTGATGGTTAATTTTATAGCTATTAAAGTACGGAGTATGAAAATTTGGGACGCAACGCAGCGAGTAGATAAAGGTGGGAAGGCAATAGGTGTTTGTCTGGCGTTTGTAGACGTTTATACACTTTTAAATACGAAAGTGGGAAGGCGTTTTGTAAGCGTTTATAGGAGTTTAAATGAAGATAGGATTACTGAAAATCAATAAATTGCAAATTTTTATACTTTTGCGGGTGTAAGGGAGTTGCGGATATATATTGTTATAACCAATTAGGAAGAACCTATGCGGTATTTATTAATTCATAAAACAATAAAAATGAAATTTTTAAAAAACGGTTTTGTTATTTTGCTTGTATTATTTACGATTGTATCCTGTAATAAAGATGAAATAAAATCTATTGCTGAGCCTGAAGCTGTATTAAATGCCGCATCAAATTTTACATATGCTAACGATCAAGTCTTAATTCAGGCAGTACAAGATTCAATCCAGCAGTCCATATTTGCTACCATAACCGCCAATGCAGGTCAACCTCAATGGCAATGTGCTTATGTTGAACATTCAGGATTTCAATTTTCTAAAGTTGTTGTGCCATATAGAAACATGACTACAGGAGAAATTGAAAATTTACTAGTTGCATTTCACTTTAAACTCAATAACAGTTGGAAAGTTCAATTAGTAAATAAATACTATTACCTTATGATGCATGATATCACAAAGTATGACATCAATAGAGAGTACTATTTTACAATTATTGAAGAATTTGAAAAAGCAGATTCAATTTGTGTAAACACTTCCAATACATTGGCACAAGTAAGATTGAAAAATGTTATGATTGTTTTTGACGATGGTACAATTGTTTGGATTGATGGTCAAGGTAGAGCCTGGATTATTGCAGGAGGAGGTGGATGTGTTAGTGGATCAAGCACAGCTGGTGCGATTTGGTCTGATAGTGGTGGAAAAATATTATGGACTCCAGGAAACAATTCAACATTAGGCCCAAAATGGAACGGCAAAGGATCTGGAGGCGGTATTAGTGGTAACTGGAATGGATCTAACAATAATGGAACCGGAGTTGGAAATAATTCAGGTAATTCTGAAGGGGGTGGTGGTTCATCCACAACTGCTCCAACTTGTCAAGACCCATCATTCTGGTCAAATATTCATCCAAGGATTAAAAAAGATTACGTCAAGACACTTTCAAATTTGATAAACCAATATGACGTATTGACTTGTGCAAATGCTAATACTCCAGCCGAACAATCAAATTGTATAAGTGACACAGATTTGTTATGTTTAGGGTTAAATAATGGATGCCTGCAAATTGTAGGTAATCAGTTTGATGTTAATCATTTTACTGATTGTATGGGAGCTGTATTTCACCGTTTACCTTGTATGGATGAAGCAGAAAATTTCATCAATACTTATGGATTAAATGTTACTATTGAAGAATTAGAAAGTATGGCAGGTGGATTCGGGAATCACTGTAATGATCAACATGATTTTGACATAGCAACTTTTACAAATATAATAAATAATAGTATTTGGTTAAACCAAACAGAGAATACAAATATAAAACAACATATTGATGCTTTTTTAACTAATAACCCTAATGATGTTGCCGCATTAATTCATGCTTACACACAGATAGAAAACATGAAAAACGATGGTGATTACAAAGCCCTTGTTGAATCATCATTTGGGTGGTCTGGAATCATGTGGACGATAGTTAAAGAACTTGTTGGCGACAAAGCAGTTGATATAATAATTGGTCTAATTCCTGGGTTTGGGAATGTAGATGAACTCAAAGATGCAATAAAAGCAGCCAAAAATGGTGACTGGATTGAGTTTACCTTTGAAGTAGGCAAAATAGTAGGCCAAAATACTCCTTGGGGTAAAATGCTTAAAATTGGAGAAGCTGGCTCAGAAATGTATCAATTTTGTAAAAAGATAGAAAAAATATGGGATAAAATTGGTACTTGGACAACCTCAAAAACTGAACAAATTTGGAATATAGTTAAGAAAAATATCAAATTAGCATCAAACTCAGATTTTTGGAAGTATGTGGATGACCTTGCTCAACCAAAATTTGGTTCTTATTTTGCAACTTCCAATACATATGCCCAAAATTTTAAGTCTAAGTTTTCAGAAGTATATAATGAAATAGGACAAGTGCAACATGCAGTTCCTCAGGCTGTGTTGAACAAATACCCGAATTTAAATATTACTCAAGATATGATGCATAGTCTAGAAAACCTAAGAGGAATACCTTCAAATGGAACATTAAATCATCAAACTATTACAAATATTTGGTCGCAATTTTATAGTAATTATCCTAACGCTACGTTGCAGCAAATATTAAATAAGGCAAAAGATATTGATGATACATATGGCCATCTTTTTGTGCCTCCTGTAAGATAAATTGTAATTTAAAATACTTAAATATGTGCGATGAACAAATTTTAATGAGATTGATTCAAGAATTTAATTTTATAAATAATTCTAAAGTGTTTGCTGGGCTAGAACCATATTCCGTTTCTAATTATAGTAGTACCCCAATTAACGCTATTCCTTTTGCTACAACAGGTGGAAATGGGACTCATTTTAGCATTTTACGCTTGTCTGAATGTGTTTGTCCCATTATTATAACATGTCCGATGAATTGTGGAAATTCACCTTCTGAAGACAATATAATTATTGCTGAAAATTTGAAAGAATTTTTATCAATAGGTTATTATAATGGATGGTTCTCACTTGAACAATTATTTTATAATAAATCTGGCACTATAGAATATTTTAAATCAGAAGATAAGAGTAGTGACTTTATAAATAGCGGGGCTAAATCGTTAATTAATATTATAAATGCCCATTACAATCTTAGTCATGGACCCCTTTCAGAAAATAGATTAAATGAATTAAAAACGATGTATGAGAGTATTTTAATCTTTCAATAATAACTTGTGGCTAAAAATTACTTTGAATCAAACTGGCTATAACACAGCATTGAACGAGAGTCAGCCCTATCGGGACTGACCCTCGTCAATGCAAACCGTTAACCCCCATACTAAAATCCTCCAACCCACTAAAAACGATCTTCTCCTCCCTCGCCTTCGCCCCCCCACACCATCCAGATCATCTATCTGCCAAATCGCCATCTGCAGGTTAGAAAATGGACTTGTTGTCAATAAAAACTGCTTATTGATCCAGCCACCTGACAATGAATATTCACATTGGAATGTAATGGTACACGGCATCAGTCCTGACCAAACCAAAGACCACCCTACCTTCCCGGAAATCTGAGAAAAAATCAAAGATTACCTGCCAGATCAGCTGGTCATAGCCCACAATGTATCCTTTGATCGCACTTGTCTGATGCAAGCACTGGAACTGTATGGCATTGAACCACCCAACCTCACCTGGGCATACACGTATGAAGCCACCGACCTGAGCTTAATCGACTTAGTAGAAGCCCTAGAAATCACCGCACTGGAACACCACGATGCCCTCAACGATGCCCACATGTGTGCAGAGGCCTACCTCAAACTGCATATGGGCGTAGTACCGGATCCAAATAAAATCACCAACAAACCCGCTAAACCTCTATTTGCCGGCCACGATAAACTCACAGGTGATGTACTCCGCCCCAACCTCCAAAATGCCGACCCGAGCTCACCCTTTTATGGCAAAAAAGTAGTTTTCACCGGGGTTATGGCGCATATCAGCCGGGAAGATGCAGCCGAAAAAGTGATGATGCTCGGTGCTGATAAAGATACAGGCATCACTCCCAGAACTGACCTGGTCATTGTAGGCAAAGGGGCAGGGCCGGTGAAATTGAAAAAGATTGAGGCGTACAACGGTGCGGGGGCCTGCGTACGAGTGGTGGAGGAGAGGGAGTTTTTGAGTATGATTGGATTTAAGGTTGAATGAGTCTGAAATACGCCAATTTCCATTCTCCAAATTTTATTTTGCCCCAACATCCATACGGCATCATAATCAGCCTATTATTTCAGATAATACTGACCTAATTAATATTTTATTTCGAAATCAAATAAAATTTGAAAAGTTCCCAAGCTATAGTAAATTCTATTGTCAGTAAAGTACGGAGCAAGCCTCCAAAATAATAAAAGGTTAAAATTGTAGTTATCAAACAAACCCAGAAAGATATTGAGTTAAAAATTTGTAAATTTGAATTAAGAATAAATATAAGATATGTTCACCACCATAGAAATTGACCGAAGCAAGCTGACCATTATGGGTGTGAAATTTGAAGACATAAAAACACTGGAAAGCACAGCCAATGCTTTGGGAAGTAATATGTTTGAAGGTTATAACCCAACGCCAAAAGGGATTGAAATTATCAGAGATTATGTAACAGGAAAAATAACATTGCCTGAGCTTGTGGCTTTTGCCCAACAGAAAGCATATGTCTAGTTTTTATAAATATAAAGACCCCTTTCATACTTATATAGATCCCGAAACAGGACTTCTACGCAATTTACAAGGTATTTCAGACCCAGATGTATTTACCTTTGTTGAAAGTGGTGTAGTAACGAAACGACTTCAAGAATTATACGAAAACCCAATAAAAATCTTAGGGTGTGATAGCCTTTTTCAAATACATAAATATTTATTTCAAGACATTTATGATTGGGCAGGTAAAAGGAGAACTGTTGAGATAAGTAAAGAAGGCAAACAGTTTTTCCCTATTGAATATTTTGACAACGCCATAAAATATATAGATCAGCTCATTATCGAGTTCAAGCAAATTCCTAAAGAAAACAGAAGAAGTTTGGCAGAAAAATTGGCAGAAATATTAGACAACGTAAACTACTTTCATCCTTTCAGAGAGGGAAACGGAAGAACACAAAGGGAGTTTTTGAGACTCCTTGCATTGGAAAAAGACTTAATTTTAAATATTAACCCGCCTGATAATAAGGGCATATACGATAGGTACATGAAAGGTACCATTGAAAGCGATTTAACCACCTTGACTGAGTTATTATTTGAACTTATATGTTTTACTGATTAGAAACTAAATAAATTTAAAACACATGGGAGCTTGGGGAGAAAAAAACTTTGAATCAGACAGTGCACTTGATTTTTTTGGAGACTTTTGCGAAAGCAACCAAGACATGGTCGCACTTGAATCGGCTTTTGAAAATATCATTCAGAATGATGATTATTTGGATGAAGATGAATGTTCAGCCGCGCTTGTAGCAGGTGAGATAATCGCCTATTTAATGGGAAATAAAAGCGAAGATTTTCCCTCAGAAGAAGAATACGAACCATTTCTCAATGTTAACTTGTTAAAACCTCAATTAAATGAGGCTGTTATTAAGAAAGCAATTAAGGCAATTAATAAAATTAAGGATTCTGGAGACTCTGAGCTCAGAGAACTGTGGGAAGAAGCAGAAGACTCCTACCCGATATGGCAATCAGTAGTTGAAGATTTAATTCAAAGGCTCAAAAAATAAAAACATAGGTATACAGCCGGCAACCATTGTGAATGGTGCAATATTCGGTAGCGCCTTAAACTCAGGAGCTAAGCACCGAGCGCGAGATCATTAATGTGCGACTTTCCCATTGGAATGTAATGGTACACGGCATCAGTCCTGACCAAACCTAAAACCACCCTACCTTCCCGGAAATCTGGGATAAAATAAAGGACTATCTGGCAGATCAATTGGTCATAGCCCACAATGTATCCTTTGATCGCAATTGTCTAATTCAAGCACTGAAACTCTATGGCATCGAGGAACCCAGCCTTACCTGGGCCTGCACGTGCGGTCGTGCTATTGAAACAGCCTGGGTTCAATAATTTGCCGATATAAGAACTTGAAGTCACACTATAATGTGATTTTACCAATTTCGTCTTAAATTTCAAAATATACACACCTATAAATCACATTATAATGTGATTTTAATTGCACATTTGAAAAACGAATCATAACTTTGACCCTAAAATCACATTATAATGCTAGTTGAGACTCTAGGTGAAATTATAAGAAACAGGCGAAAGGAGTTGAGTATCACTCAACCTCACTTAGCCGAACTGGCACAAGTGAGCGTAAACACCCTGTATAAATTAGAGCGGGGGCAAGGCAATCCTTCATTAGATGTTTTGAATAAATTAGCCGAAGTGTTGGGAATGGAACTAAGCCTTGAAGTTAAAAAGAAACATTGAGTAAATGAGAGCAATGGAAATATACCGAAACGGGATTTTAGCAGGAACATTGACAGAAGAAAATCGTCAGCATTATGTTTTTAGATATGATGACAACTATTTTAACGATGCAAATAAACCAGGAATCAGTTTAACACTTCCAAAAACGCAAAAAGAATACAGCAGCAAATTTTTATTTCCATTTTTTTTCAATATGTTGAGTGAAGGAGTCAATCGTAAACTGCAAAGCACACAATTGAGAATAGACGAAGAAGATAATTTCGGTTTGCTGGCAGCAACAGCACAATATGATACAATTGGGGCAATAACCGTGAAACCAATAGTAGCGAGATGAACTTAAATGAAATAAAATATTGTCCGGGAACATTAGCTGAGGGGTTTTCTACATACAGCCCAAGCTGCTTGCGGAATTTGTTTAGCGGAAAAAAGGTAAATCATGTTTTGCCTTATGAACAGCCTCAGCAAAGCGAAGAAGTCGCGGAACAATTCATGGAAAATCGCAAACGCATATCCATATCGGGTGTACAGGAAAAATTGAGTTTTCTTTTGGAGAAAAATGTATTGCGATTAACAAAGGAAGGGGAACAGGGAACATATATACTCAAGCCGATACCAAGAGATTTGAAAAAGGTTGACCAAGTTCCTGCCAACGAACATTTGACGATGCAAATAGCCAAACAAGTGTATGGACTGAATACGGCAGAAAACGCAATAATTTTTTTTAAGAATGGTTCACCTGCCTATATCACCAAACGATTTGATGTCAAAGAAAACGGAAGTAAATGGGGCAATGAAGATTTTGCAACGCTAGCAGGAAAAACAAAAGACAATGCAGGTGCAAATTTCAAATATGAATACAGCTATGAGGAGGCAGGACATTTGATAAAGAAATTTGCTCCCGCATGGCGGATAGAAATAGAAAAGTATTTCTCTTTAGTTGTTTTCAATTATCTGTTTTCAAACGGAGATGCTCATTTAAAAAACTTTTCCTTGCTTGAATCATCCAGTGGAGATTATCTGTTAAGTCCTGCTTATGATTTAGTGAATACTAAGCTGCATGTAGACGATACGGATTTTGCATTGGATAGAGGACTGTTTGCAGATGATTATAAAAGTGAACAATACAAGAAAAGAGGGCATCCTTCCGTAAGCGATTTCACAGAATTTGCCTTGAGAATTGGAGTGGCAGAAAGCCGGGTTGAGAAAATTTTAAATCCGTTTATAGAAAAACAAATTTTTGTGGAAACATTGATCAGCCATTCATTCTTAACTGAGGCCAACAAAAGGGGATACTTGCTATTGTATATCACAAAAAGAAACCATTTAATAGCTCAATGAGATTGAAAAATGAAGATTTTTAGAAGTACGAATCGCTAACAGCTCCTACCCAAAAGTGGCGCTTCTTTGGTTAAATCAAGCTTTGTGCTTCCATCAAAGTTTCTGCCTGGTTGACAATGAAGTACTCCCACCATTTCGGGAGGGAGGGACAAGTCCGAAATCTCCAAATTCGGGTAGCTGCAAAACGTTGCCCCATCAAAAACTTTAAAAATATCCCATACTAAAATCCTACCCCCCTACTCCTTCACAAACCTAACCACCCCACCAGTCTCCGCAATCTTAATAAAATAAACCCCACCACTCAAACCAGCAGTCTCTATTCGTTCAGTGTTGGAGCTTGCTATTCCGGTCAAAACCACCCTGCCTTCCACATCGTAAATCACATAAGAGCTCTGGTGGATGCCCTCGCCTAGGTTTACATTGATGTGGTCTGCACACGGATTGGGAAAAACAGCCATGCCACTATTATTCTCTGCGACATCATCCGCAGAAACGATGGATTTAAGTTGATAATCCCATATACCTCTTGCATAGGTGGCAAACCGGACGGTATGGGTTGTGGTTAAATATTCTGCATCCATGTAATGGACCAGGGGCGCTACGTTGTCAGATAAATCAGACCATTGGTTTTGATCTGTCTCCCACACGAATGGCCCCACACTGGTGGCTAAAAAAATCATCGACTCATCATCGTTGGTGGTGATGGCTTCGGCTATACAAGCCGGTAGTCCAATGTTCAAGGCCTCCCACGAATTGCCATTGTCCAGGCTGTGAAAAACAGGGCTGTTGGAATAACCGCTGCCCACTACCCAAAGCTCATCTGCATTTTGCTTCGAAGGCAGGATGGCTCGCGGATATAGGGAGCTGCTGATCAACGTATGAGCCCATGTCAAACCGCCATCGGTTGATCGGCAGAAGAAGCCATTGTCTGTGGTGACGTAAAAATAATTGCTATCGATGGGAGAGATGGCGATCGCGGTAATCCTTCCTCCCACTGCTGTTTCAAAATTGTAATCAAATTGTTTACTCAGGCACCTTGCTCCGGGCTGGGACGTGAGTTGAATGAGGTGATTGCCGCCCGTGCCATTGATATATCCAGCGGTATAACATCGATCCGGAAAATGACCCGACACCCAAATGGGAGCTTCCCAGTAAGGCACCTGCCCATCTACATCATAAGGCGACCAGTTGGAAACGAAGCCTGCTTCGGCAGGACCCTGCTGATAATTACAACCATCGCCCAACCACCAGAGCCAGAAGGTCTCTCCGCCATCACCGGAGGCCACATTGGACACGTCACCGCCCCATTGGAAGGTAAAATCTACCGCCTCTTGCTGTGCATTTCCTTTTGTGGTATGGCTGTATCCGTTGTCTTGTGTGCCGATATACATCGTGCCGGGATCTGCTTGTCGCGAAACCATCTTATACAACTGCGTACAATTGAGGCCCGGAATACCCATTTGCTCAAAATGCTGGGTCGGCATGTCCAATTGATACAAGCCTCCGTCCGTACCGATCAGCATGACTTCTTCATTGGTAGCGGGATTGACAGCGGTAAAACATTTGGGTACATCGCCATGGTAAAGCGCATAACTTCCTGTCGGGTCCAAATCCATGGTAGTCCATGTCTCACCGCCGTCCTCTGATTTGCTCACCAAAATACCCCCAAAGTACAGTACATCGGCATCCAATGGTGAACATGCGAAAGAGTTGGCACCAAAGGGTTGAGACAACCACCATTCCGTAAGCTGCCCTTTGGAAACCCATTCGTTGTCGTTGCTGTTCCACCCATAAAATTTTCCCACATCACCTTGAGAAGAATACGCCCGCAAGACAACCACACCGTTGGATTCGTGGCCGGTCAGCAAATGATAGCCGTGATTACCTTTTGTCACCAGGCTGTTAAACGTGCGCACGCCGGTTGATTTATTGACCAGGAACAAACTATCTTCAAGCGATACGTAAATGTTTTCATTCAACGGATTGTTAGAAATCCACATATCGCTGCGTACGTGCCGCCCACCATCCCCTACCGGGATAGGCGAAACATAAAGCTCCCTGAAAGAAACGCCATGATCTGTCGACTTGTATATTTTATAATAATCCGAGTTGGCTGCCCCGGAATATTCCTGCGCAAGAAGATATACGTCATTACCCCCTTTTAAAAGTCTTCGGTAACCCATCACCGGGAGGTTGTCCAGGCCGGAAGCCGCCGTCCAGGTCAGGCCATGATCTTTAGAATAAAAAACGCCCCATTTATTGATCGCCTTGATATAGCCGCTAGTCACCAAATCACCCCCCGCAAAAACTTCCAATTGGGAAGCTACATCCAAACCCAGTGGAAACCTGTCGTTTTGGGCTGACCACGCAGTAGCTTCTAAATCGGATGACTGAAATACGATGCCATGGTCACTCAGCGCATAGATGCGGTTGTTTTCAAAATCGATATCCACATCCGTGATGCGCCCCGGAATATTGGAGGGTCCTCTTTCAACCCAGGTACCTGAAACATCGCGATTACCGGCACTCCCGGCCCTTGCTATCATCTCTGCTATGCTCTCGGCCTCTATGGCCCTCCAGTCGTCACCGGGTGCTGCCTTATGGATAATTTCCCACCACTGCTCAGAGCGTTTTTTAGACAATTCATTTTTCCGCTCTTTGGCCAGGATATTTTCCTTTAAAGCGGAATGTACTTTATGCACAATTTCAGGTGCCGCCTGAACTTCGTCCGTGCTTGTAGCTTCTTCAACTTTGGACGAAGGGGTATTCACCGCTGTACAGGAGTGAACAAAAGGTTTTGCCTCTTTTGGAACAAGAAAAGCAGCCCCTGCCATGCCTAAAACTGCAATAAAAATTAATTTATATTTCATCTTACAAAAAAACAAAAATAATGAGAGAAAGAGGTGGGAAAGATAAATATGAATATCTTTCTCCGTTGAAGCCCATCATCCAAATTTTATTTTGCTGGTGCTCTGCTGAAAAGCCCGTATCCGCTTAAAATTTCACTCAGTTATAAAGTGTAGAAATATTATTTTGAAATTCATTCTATACTTGTGTATGCAACCACTTGATGCTAAATTTTATTTCCATCAAATTCGGTAATTGGACTTTTAGGAGGCGGATCGGTATGTGGATAGGAAAAAGTAGATACTATGCTTATAAAATTCATTTGTAAATACTTAAAAACGTTTAATTACGAATGAGTATTGATTTCAACAAAACTATCAAAGAACTTTGGATGAATTTTTATTAACCAGAAGATCGGAAACTTTCCCTTTTTTACTGCTTGCTGAGAATTGTATATAAAATCAGTTTGCCAACACGAAAAATTAATAAACAATGCTTAAAGACAGAATCACCCTATATAAGCAACTGGAAGAAAAAAGAAATTCAAAATTGCTTGTCTATGCTACGAGTGATCGGCGAGGGCTTGAAACTCAAATTGCCCCAGACATTCTTTCACCATTTACAAATCATCTGGACATAATTGGTGATGTTGAAAAAATTTCACTTTTATTATAAACAAGAGGAGGAAATACATTAACCGCATGGACGCTGGTGAATTTAATTAGAAACTTTTGCAAAGATTTTGAGGTTATCATTCCTTTTAATTGTCATAGTGCAGGTACTTTAATCTCTCTTGGAGCAAACAGGATTGTAATGACCAAACAAGCCACGCTCGGTCCAATCGACCCAAGTGTAAATGGACCACTCAATCCGCAAGTACCAGGCAATAACAACCCAAATGCTAAGGTTCCGGTGAGTGTTGAATTTGTAGATGCATATTTGAAACTTGCTAAATCAGAATTGAATATCAGTGATCAAGCAAGTCTATCAACATTATTGATTAATCTGGCAGACAAAATCCATCCTTTGACACTTGGCCAAGTCTATAAGTCCAAAACCCAAATCCAAATGTTAGCTAAACGTTTGTTGAAAAATCAAAATCTGGGGACTGAAAAAGAGGATGAGATAATAAAGTTCCTTTGCTCTGAATCCGGCAGCCATGATTACACAATTCATAGGAATGAAGCAAAGAATGAACTTGGCTTAAATATTGAAAAGCCTGATGACGACCTGTATGCAATCATTAAATCAATTTATGTTGATATCGAAGCTGAGATGAAACTTACTGAACCTTTTGACCCAAAAGTAATCCTTGCAAACGTTGACCAAAAGGAATATTGTTTTAGGAGAGCAATAATTGAGAGTACTGGTGGAGGATGCAATGTTTTTGTAAGTGAAGGCGTTTTAGTTAAGCAGACAATTCAACAATCCCAACAAATCCCCGTACCACAAACAGTTGTAAAAGACAACAGGCAATTTGAGGGGTGGAAGTATGAAAATTTGCAAGAAACAGCTTAAATTTACACCAATGTTTAACATGCTTAGATTGTCAGATACCTCTTTCCCTCCAATCCTATCAATAGGCACTCCCAATGAAGGCAACTTTATGGATACCTCTGCGCCTTCAAACAATCTTTCGGGACTGATCAAAAATGATCTGGTGTTAATTGAAAACGACTACTTCGAGATCCCGTTAATCGGTGAAGATGATCTGATCATCCTGCCATTAGAGAAGGCTTTAGAAGAAGGTGAGGGAAATAAATAGGGTTATGAAAATGCTGATTTGACCTTCTCCACTATAGTAAACACAGGTTACCATTCCTATCGAACCCCTTCTGCTGCAGATATTCAATAAAAAAAGGTTTGATCACCATTGCGATCAAACCTAACAACTATAAAACAAAATGTGGTAATACTTCGGCCTGGATTACATATTCCTGGATAGGAAGGTGTAAAATTCGGTTTTCAGGTCTGCATAAATTTTTCGTTGGGTTTCCATGCGGTCGCGCAATTCTGTGTGGTCATCGAAATGTACACGGTCAATGGCTACCGGATGATCCTGTGCGTATTTCACCAGCTGCGATTCGTGTTTCCTTACATCGTGTTTGAGGATGTCGATCACTTCATCGTGGCGGATGAACTGATTCTGGAAATGCTCCATCTCTGCTTTGATCGCCGGATCTGTGTACCTGACGATAATCTCTCCCAATCTGCGGTTGTACAGGGCAATTTCGTCTTCCCAGAATTCAAGTTCTTTCAGCCATTGCTGGTGTTCAAAATGCAAATCTGAAAGATATAACGTGGTTTTTGTTGACATAAAATGGGTTTTTTGTCGAAAATGATACTCCAAAATTAGGCAGCCCGCCGGGCTTGGGTGCTGACCGAAGTCTCCCTTTTCAATGATCGTGGTCTTTTGTCCGACCGGTAAGTTATCCTCCCCATTTGGCATATTTTTCGTAATTTTGTAGCCACATTACCCATAACATATCATGCAAAACGACGTATTCGCCACCCTGGATGAACTGGGGAAAGAGATAAATAACACTGCCATATCGGATGATGCTTCCCTGGAGGCATTCAGAATCAGATTTTTAGGCACCAAAAATATATTGAAAGACCTTTTTGGCGAGATCAAAAATGTGCCCAACGAACGCAAAAAGGAATTCGGCCAGGTCATCAATGCGGTAAAAACAGCGGCAGAAGAGAAGTTCCAGCAATACAAAGAACAAATGGAAGCCGGCAAAGCCTCTAAAGCTGCCGCCGACATCGACCTCTTCCTGCCCGATGATACCCGCTGGCAGGGCTCCAGACACCCCATATCCCTGGTGCTCAACAAGATCGTATCCATCTTCGAACGCATCGGCTTTACGGTAGCGGAGGAGCGGGAGATCGAAGACGACTGGCACAACTTCAGCGCTATGAACACGCCCGATGATCACCCCGCCCGAGACATGCAGGATACTTTTTACCTCAAAGACTCGGTAACCCGGTTGTTGCGTACCCACACCTCTTCTGTGCAGGCAAGGGTAATGACCGGCACACAGCCTCCCATCCGCATCATCGCTCCCGGCAGGGTGTACCGCAACGAAACCATCTCGGCGCGATCGCATTGTCAGTTTCACCAGGTAGAAGGCTTGTACATCGATGAAAAAGTTTCCTTTGCAGACATGAAACAAACGCTGTTGTACTTCGCCAGGGAGATGTACGGCATCCAGACCGAAATCAGGCTGAGGCCCAGCTATTTCCCCTTCACCGAACCCAGCGCGGAAATGGATGTGTACTGGGGACTGAAAGACGAAGTGGATCACAGGATTACCAAGGGTACCGGCTGGCTCGAAATTTTGGGCTGCGGCATGGTAGATCCCCAGGTACTCAGCAATTGCGGCATCGACCCCGAAAAATACTCGGGTTTTGCCTTTGGCATGGGCATCGAGCGACAGGCCATGCTCTTGTACCGCGTGAGTGACATCCGCATGTATTTTGAAAATGATGTGAGATTTCTCAGACAATTTCACAACGCATAACAAATAAAAAAGACAATCATGGCAACAAAGGTCAGAATGGGAATGGTCGGAGGCGGCATCGGCGCCTTTATTGGCAATGTGCACCGTATGGCAGCAGGACTCGATGGCATGATCGAGCTAGTATGCGGTGCCTTCAGTTCGGATCCGGGTCGCTCCCACAGAAGTGGTGAAGAGCTGGGTTTGGATCCATCCCGCGTCTATGGCAGCTTTGAAGAAATGATCGAACGTGAAAAAGCCCTGCCGGCCAGCAAACGCATGCACCTGGTTTCGATTGTCACACCCAACCATATGCACTTTGCCCCTGCTGTTATGGCCCTGCAGGCAGGCTTTCACGTCATTTGCGACAAACCCATGACCTTTGACCTCGAACAGGCATTGGAACTCAAAAAGATAGTAAAAGCCAGCGGTAAGATCTTTGCACTCACGCACAACTACACCGGCTATCCCATGGTGAAACAGGCACGTCATGTAGTAAGGAGTGGCGACATCGGCAAGATAAGAAAAGTAGTGGTCGAATATCCCCAGGGCTGGCTGGCCACACGCCTGGAAGCCTCAGATCAAAAACAGGCGGCCTGGCGTACCGATCCCACCAAATCGGGCATCGCAGGTGCCATGGGCGACATCGGTACTCATGCGGAAAACCTGGCGGAATACATTACGGAAATGAAGATTACTTCGGTTTGTGCTGATATCTCCACCATGGTAGAAGGCAGAAGGCTCGACGACGACGGTAGTGTGCTGCTGCGTTTCGACAATGGGGCCAGAGGCATCTTACACGCCAGTCAGATTTGTACCGGCGAAGAAAACAACCTCAGCATTCGTGTATACGGTGAACGCGGTGGTTTGGAATGGCGACAGATGGAGCCCAATACCCTCACTGTTCGTTATATCGATCAGCCCACCAAAGTCTTCCGCACCGGTGGCTTTGGTGCATGCACCGCAGCCCAGGCGCATACGCGCATTCCGGCCGGACACCCGGAAGGTTATCTCGAAGCCTTCGCCAATATTTACAGGAATGTGGCCATTTGTGTGTCGGCCGTAGTGGATGGCAGAGAGGTGGATCCTATCTACCACGACTACCCTACGGTAGACGATGGCGTGCGGGGCATGAAATTTATTTACAGTGTCATTGAAAGCGGCAAGAGCGACCAGAAATGGATCTCAATTAAATAAGCAAAACCTCCCATGGCCGTAACCAACCGCGAAATCATCAACCGAAGGGCAAAGTTTGAATACCATTTTGTCCAGGAATTCGAAGCCGGCATTGTGCTTACCGGTACCGAGGTCAAGTCCATCCGGGCGGGTAACGCCAACCTCACCGATGCCTACTGCGTGTTTTTGGGAGACCATCTGTGGGTAAAAAACATGTACATAGCCGAGTACGATCAGGGTACCATCTACAACCACGAAACCCGCAGAGACCGCATCCTATTGTTGAAGAAGGCAGAGCTGAAAAAAATCAAGCGGAAGATGGACGAAAAAGGCATGACCCTGATTCCCTATAAAATGTATTTCAGCGACCGCGATTTTGTGAAAGTACAGATCGTGGTGGCCCAGGGCAAAAAGATGTACGACAAACGCGAAGACCTCAAAGAAAAAGATGTGAAACGCGAGTTGGACAGGGTAAAAAAGATCCACGCCCAAAGGAAGTAAAAGCCATAAAATTTTATACTGTAATAATTTTGTTGTCTTATCTCCATAACACCCAATTTTCTAGCTTTTAACCATTGTTTCAAAATAATATTCTGTGAATTAAGAATATTTAGTTTATTTAAACTTTATTAACATATGTTTTACCAAAGATTTGAAATAATATTTGGTGGCATCTATTGCGCAGAATGCTGTGGACATATACATTTGCACCCTAAACAAGTTAAAAATTATATCCAATGAAAAAATTGTTCTTTTTGTCTTTGATTGCTGTATCTGTTTTTTCTTGCAAAAATGTTGAGCAGTACAAAGCAGGTATCGAAGAATTGGGCACCAAGTGGGAAGCTACTACTGCCGCTGTTACAGAATTTTCAACTATGGTAGATGCAAGCAACGCTGCTTTCACTGCCAACTTCGACAGCTTAGGTGTTGATTCTACTTATATGTCAAAATTGAAAGGTGCAGACCTTGACAAAGTAAAGATGGCTGTTGAAGCATACCAGGCTTCAGGTGCAGGTCTTACTGAAATCGCTACCAAATTGGCTGAAGCAAAGACTGCATGGGAAGCTAAGGCTGGTGAAGTTACTGCATTGAAAGATGGATTGGCTGCCGGTAAATTGGAAGGTGACGTTACTGCTAAAATTGCAGAATTGACCAACTTCATCACTACCAACGAAACACAGTTGGCTACCTGGAAAGAAACATTGGCAAAAGTTTCTGAAGGTTCTACTGCTGCTTTGGCTGCATTGAAAGCTGCTCTTCCAGCAAAAAAATAATTCGCTCCTAAAGCGTAAATCGAAAAGGCGGATCCTTACCGGGGTCTGCCTTTTTTTATGCCTTTCGCATAATGGCCATCTGGTGCAGCACCCAGGTCTCAAAGACCGTGAAACTGATGTACACCAGCAAAAAAGGTACAATAAACGCCGAGCCGATTACATGATCCCGCAGGTAAAAGGCAAAAGGCAAGCCCAGCGCCAATATCATTTTCAATAAAAAATTGAGCCACGTCATCATCAGATAAGCCTTGTCCATGGAGTGTTTTGACAAATACGCCGCCAGGTAATAAAAGCCCACATTGAGCACCGCAAAAGCGATCATACCTGCCATGGCCAACTCCCTGCCCGTGGCATCATACGAGCCTCGGTACCACCACCACAAGCAAAGCGCCTGCACCAATAGCAACAAAACCAAACTGCGAAAAAACACGAAGGGTCTCAATTCAAAACAGTTCTTTGTACAATTTGTAAATCAATGCGATAAACACGGCAAGAATAAAAGTAATCGCAAATACGGGTTTTCCTCCCAACCAGGCTACATCGGCCTTGTGTCCCAGCCAATACGCCAAACCAATCAAAACAGCCATTTGCAGGCCCAGTCCTGAATACCTGAGATACGCGTTGCCCCTACGATCTTTTTGGGCTTCTTTCATCATAAATGATTCATCAGGATGCCTTGACCGCTTTCATCAAGCTGCCCATGTTGCACACCACATTAAAGACTGCTCCGGCCTGCACCATCAGTTTATCGGTAGTGATCTCTCCGTTGATCTGTGCCGTCTCCCTGATATTCAGCAATTCGCCGCATTTGAGTTTACCTTGAAAAACGCCTTCTATCACGGCATTCTGGCACTCTATATCCCCGATGATCTTTCCTTCTGCACCAATCACAATCTTACCCTGACAAATGAGATTGCCATACAATTCTCCATCAATCCTCATGTCTGAATTGGCAGTGACATTACCCTCAATTCTGGTTCCTGAAGTAATCAGGTTATTCGAAATGGCCGATACTACCTGGTTGCCACCCCCTGCATTACTATCCGATTTTTTTCCTCCAAACATGACTTTATAAGTTTTCTATCCTTCGAAAATAACAAGCTCACCGCAATTAACCCCAGTTTTGCCCCCTTATTTTTCCCCTATAATTTATTGTAATATTTATATTGCTAAATGTCAGGGGCATAATGAGAAGCTTGGGTTTTTCAAAGATGCAATTGTCTATTTTCAATGATTCAATCTTCAATGGGCAATCTTCAATGTTCAATGTTCAATGTTCAATGTTCAATTATTTAATTCTGACCTCTGATAAAACCAAGCGTACAGAAGATAATTAATTGATAATTCCTAATTGACAATTGACTAATTGATAATTGATAATTCCTAATTGACTATTCAATGATTCAATCTTCAATGTTCAATCTTCAATTATTTAATTCTAACCTCTGATAAAACCAAGCGTACAGAAGATAAGTAATTGATAATTGACAATTGACTAATTGATAATTGATAGTTGATAATTCCTAATTGATAATTGACTAATTGATAATTGACAATTCAATGGTGATCAAGACAACTGAGCCGCTGATCAAAAAAGAAAAGGACGCCCATATAAAGACCTTTCCCAACCTAAAGACATGAGGCTTTTCTGTGAAACATTAAGAAAATGAAGGTAATTTAGGGATGTATCCTATATTGCCGACCCAGTACTTAATTCTCTAAATTCCCTTAATGTTAAATTAAAATGCGGAGGTGATCAAGACAACTGAGCCGCTGATCAAAAAAGAAAAGGACGCCCACATAAAGACCTTTCCCAACCTAAAGACATGAGGCTTTTATTTGAAACATTAAGAAAATGAAGGTAATTAAGGGATGTATCCCATATTGCCGACCCAGTACTTAATTCTCTAAATTCCCTTAATGTTAATTTGAAGTTCAATGGTGACAACATGACAGAGCATCGGTACATCGGAGCATCGGAGCATCGGGGCATCGGAGCATTGTTACATTAGTACATTCTTACATCAGTACATCCAAACATCGTCACATCCCCACATCCAACGCCTCCGTCTGCCTGTGCACCTTATACCTCCCTTTCCCAAATTTGGTACCATTGAATTCGGTAGTAGGTGCCAGCAGGGCGCGCTGATCGGCGGGTAGAGCCATAAACGAGCTGCATTTTTCGGAACAACAGCCCTGGTACTTTTCGGCACATTGAGGGCATTGAATGAAGAGGATGTGGCACGACTCGTTGGCACAGTTGGTGTGGTCGTCGCAGGGTTGACCGCACTGGTGGCAGGTGGCAATGATTTCCTCTCCTATTCGTTCGCCCAATCTTTCGTCGAAGACAAAGTTTTTGCCCAGGAATTTGTTTTCAAGTCCTTGTGCCTTTACTTGTCGGGCGTATTCAATGATGCCGCCGTTGAGTTGGAATACGTTTTTGAATCCTTTGTGTTTGAAGTAGGCACTGGCTTTCTCGCAACGAATACCACCTGTGCAATACATCAACAGGTTTTTATCTTCCTGGCCTTGCAGCATTTCCTCAACCAGGGGCAGCTCTTCGCGGAAGGTTTCTACATCGGGGGTGATGGCGTTGACAAAATGACCTACCTCACTTTCGTAGTGGTTGCGCATGTCTACAATGATGGTGTTGGGGTCTTCTGCCAGCAGATTGAATTCTGAGGCATTGACGTGCTGGCCACATTGGGTCACATCAAAGCTGCTGTCGTCCAGGCCATCGGCCACAATTTTTTCGCGCACCTTAATGGCCAGCTTAAAAAATGATTTACCGTCGTCTTCGATGGCGTAGTTGAGTCGGCAACCTTCGAGGAAAACGATTTCATCGAGGGTCTTTCTAAACACATCAAGGTGTTCAGTAGGCACAGATATTTGTGCGTTGACGCCTTCTTTGGCTACGTAAATCCTACCTAAAACACCGATGGGTTCCAGCATCAGGTACATGTGGTCTCTGAACAAATGGGGATTCCCAATGTGGGCATACTTGTAAAATGAAATGGTGGTCCGGGGTGTGGTGTCCTGCTGTAAACGCTGCAGCAACACTTCGCGGTTGACGCGATTGTGCAATCTCTTTGTCATACTTAATTGGATTTTAAACGCTTGTGCAAAAAACGGTATCCGGTGCAAAGATAAAAAAAATCAGGAATTTTCATTCTGCAACACCGCACGAATGGATGATGCCGATACCTTGTCTTGCTCGATCCAGGGCCATCTGTCAGCATGGCGCCGGGCCAGGTATTCTTGTTCGGTCTGCCCCGGCGTGGGAATCAACAAGGCCTTGCAACCGCTTACGGCGATATCCATCAGGCTGGTGTAACCGCTTCTGCAAATCACCAGGGCGCAGGTATTCAACCAATGGTTGATCTGATCTTTATGGGCTACATCCAATAAAGTAATGTGAGCAGGTACCTGTACCGGAGCCACTGCATTTTGGGTGCCTCTGACCCAAATAAAAGTTCGATCCGGCATTTGCAGGGCTATGTCCCAAAGCTTTTGCTCGACTAAGGTTCTCTGGGGTTCGGGTCCCGACAAAATGACGGCAATGCTGTTGTTTCTTTCTTCCTTTTTACCATCCATGCTGCTGCACAAGCCGATGAAATGGGCCTCCGGATGTTTGAACGAACGATGGGAAAGATCTCCGGAAAGTTTTAGGGTAGAATCATCGGGAATCCAAATCTGCTGAAATGGACTGAAATAAAACTGACTTACCCACTTAAACAGCCACCTCACGGCTGCCCGTGGATGGTAAGGTTCGGTCTGGTGGGTGATAAAAATACACTGACTGCGGTTATCATAACACCCCGGTCGGTTGTCGGAAATAATCCATTCATAACCGTGCTTATCAACCAATGTTTTGACCACCGCGTGCTCCCGTCGGATGACTGATTGGATCTGAAAAGATTGCTGCAACATATTTTGAAAGATGCCGGCTCTGGGGTAGCGCACATTGTAGGGAGGCAGCTCATAAAAAGGCAAAGCCGGAAAATTTTGTCGCAACATTTCAAGGGGCAGGCCATCAGAAGCGAGGGTCACTTCATTGTTTCTTTCGACAAGGGCATGAATAATGGGAATGCTTCGGCTGGCATGGCCCAAACCCCAGTTGAGGGCGCAGTACAGGATCTTTTTTCCGGTAGGGAAATATTGAGAATGAAGCCTTTCAACCGGAGAAGATGACACGATTACAGCTTACTTTTAAACCGTTCGAGGTTGGTCACCAGACTCAGGTGATTGGTAGCCCCTGCCAGGTGGTAGTAGCCTATGCCGTAATCAATGCCGATTTGTTTGATCTTGATGCCAAAACCCAGGCTAAAACCGGCCATGCTTCGGAAAGAGGATAGATTCAATTCTTGCCTTCGCTGGTGGTTGTAAGCTGCTCTCAATTTGAAACCCTCTTTTTTACCAAGCATGAGTTCAACATTGAAGAGAAAATGCCTGAATAAATTGTCGACCCCATTGGCAAACGCATTTTCCTTTTTGACCTCTCCAAACAAATCGGTTTCCTGCTGTGCATTGGGATCATCGTAGCGCACATCCCATTGCTGCAACTGGTGGGCGATGATGGAAAAGCGCAGCGGAAGATGGCTTAACCTTTTGGTAAGCCCAATTTGAATATCGAGGGGTGCACTGAGGGCTGTTCCCCTGAAAGTAGACAGCTCACCACCCAAATTGCGAACCAAAAAGGATACTGCCAATTTTTTGTCGGGATTTTCGTATTGCAGCGCCAGATCAGCAGCGACGCCGGTACTTTGGTAAGATTCAAAATGAGAAAACACAGTCTTAAGCTGCACGCCCGCTGAGATGCGCTCATTGAGCTTTTTGCCAACGCCGAGTCCCAGGTATTGCTCGGATGCCGTAAAGCTACCAAGGGTGACATCGCTTTCATTGGTAAGCCTGAAATCTCCATAACTGATATAACCCACCGACACTTGTGCCGTGAGTCCCCACGGTTCAATATATCTTCCATAGGCCGCACTGCCATTGGATATACCGGCAAAATGAAAATGGTGATTGACGGATAAACTGTTGTGATGAAGGGCATTGAGGTTGGCAGGGTTGTAAACACTCAGGTTGATATCATCGTCCTTCAAAACCGGGGCGATACCTCCCAGGGCCGTAATCCTCGCCGATGGGGGCAGGGAGAGAAATTCATAGGTGTACTGCCTGCCGGTTTGTGCTCCCAAAGTGAAAGCACCCATCACAGTGCCTATAAACACAAGTAAGCTATGATAAAAACTATTCTTGATCCTCATATCCTTCCTTTTTCCAAATGGATCGGCAAATAAACAGGCTATCACACTCCATCTTCTTTACAAGCACACCTGTGCTGTCAAAGTGTTCCAGTAAGCCATATTCGTGATCGCCATTTCTATACGTGCCCTTCCATTTGATGTTGCCATTGGTATAATATTCTTCAAAGGGGCCATTTTCTTCGCCATCCTCAAACGTCACCACTTCCTGCAGTGCGCCCGATTCACTAAATTTTTTAAAAGTGCCATTGAGTGCATTGTCTTTGTGCGTAGCATCAATCATCAGCTTGCCGGAAGGATAATAAACGCGGTGGAAGCCATTGAGTTTTCCATCCTTATACTGGCTTTCCGACTCAAGTGTGCCATTGACAAAAAAAAGTTTACGCACACCATTGGGTACATCGTGTTCATAGGTCAGTTCCTCAGCCACACCGCCTTCCATGTGATAACGGATGTACTGACCGTGTTTTTTGCCTTCTTTGTCTTTGTAAATTTCTTCTTTGAGTTCCCCGGTTTCATAATACGTCTTTTCCGGTCTGTTGCAGGAGCAGATCATAAAAAGCAAGGCAGGTAACAAAACAAAATACAGATTTTTCATGTCTTGATTGGTAATGACCTATTAACGCATAAGCAAAGACTCATGTTGTGGTAAAAATAGTAAATCCACGGCATAAGCACACAAACATTTTATCCTGCTGTAAGGTCTTGTATTATGAAATTTTCTAATATATTTGTGCCAACTTTAAAGGGTTTATGAAAAAAGTCCTGATTGTTTATAAAATATATTCCGACGAGGAATCCACCAAGGGCATTCTACGCAAAATGCTGGAGCAGGCGCGTTCGCTGGAACGACTGGGAGCGGCCGTTGACATGGTCAATCTCCACTCTAAGGGCATCCAGGTAGATGGTAAACTCTTTGTGCTCAAATCGCTATATTCTCCCGGTTCCAGACGCAGCTTTGAGTTGTTCGATTTTTTTGCCCAACTCAAAAACCTGCCCAACCTGGATAAATACAATGTGATTTACATACGGTACAGTCCTACGGCACTGGGCTTGCTGGGTTTTCTCAAATACATCAAAAAAATAAACCCCAACTGCAAGATTTTCCTGGAATTGGCCACCTATCCGTACATCAACGAATACAAGGGCTTCAAGAAGCTGGCTGCCCAGATTATATCGTACCGCCACAAATACCTTAAAAAGTACGTTCACCGCATCATTACGGTGGGCAATGAAAGCAATATCTGGGGCATACCGGTGGTATCCATCAAAAATGCCATTGACCCTGAGTCCTATAAACTCAAAAATTCCGTGCACGTACCCGGCGTCATCCGTCTGGTTCTGGTCAGCACTTTCTGGCACTGGCATGGCATCGACCGCCTCGTCAAAGGCATGATCACCTACTTATCGACTCAACCCAAATACACGGTCTACCTCACCCTGGTAGGAGAAGGAGCCGAACTGTCCAACATCAGAGAATTGGCCGAGCACCCGTCCGTAAAAGAAAACATCTTTTTTTTCCCATCTGCCTACGGCGGCGAACTCAACCAGTTTTTCGATCAGGCCGATATTGCCATTGGCACCCTCGCCGTTGACCGCATCCAGCTCACCGAGTGTTCTGCCCTCAAACACAGAGAATACGGCGCCCGCGGCATCCCTTTCGTCTACGCCGGCAGCGACAAATCCTTCGACGACAAAGACTTTGTCCTCAGCCTACCCCTGGCCGAAAAAGAAGTCGACTTCAAAGAAATTGAGAAATTCTACGAAAAACTAAACGCCAACCCCGCACAGTTCACCCCTACAGCCATCAAAGACAAGGTGAACAAAGACCTGAGCTGGGAAGCGCAATTGGGATTTTTGTTGGAATAGTCTATTCAATGGTTCAATTTTCAAAGATTCAATGATCAATGGTCAATGGTTCAATTTTCAATGGTCAATTTTCAATTATTCAATCTTCAATGGTCAATGGTTCAATTTTCAATTTTTTAATTCTTACCGCTGACTAAACCATACTTACAGCAGAAAAATAATTGACAATTGACAAATTCCTAATTGATAATTTACAATTCAATGATTCAATTTTCAATGGTCAATCTTCAATTTTTTAATTCTTACCGCTGACTAAGCCATACGTACTGCAGAAAAATAATTGACAATTGATAATTGACTATTCTTTTTAGTTCCCTGGCAGAGAAAACATCATATCATAGGAAAGAAGTGTTGCCCCAGCGATTAACTCCAACCCATAATCACGAAGCCTTTTCGAAACATGAAGAGAATTAAGTTAATTAAGGATTTGGCCCATACTACCACGCCTTCTCTTAATTCTCTAAATTCCCTTAATGTTGAAATGAAATTCGATGATGTTCAAGTTCAATGAACTGTAGATCAAAATTTGATAATTCCTAATTGACAATTGACCAATTCAATTTTCAATGATTCAATGGTCAATTTTCAATTATTTGATTTTTCGCAATGACCAAGATGAGTTAACAGCAGATCAACATTTCGTAAATAGAAAAAAAAATTGATAATTCCTAATTGATAATTAATAATTCAATGATTCAATCTTCAATGGTCAATTTTCAATGATTAGATTTTACGTCGTGACCAAGACAAGCGTACTGCAGATCAACAATTGGTAAATTGAAAAGAAAAATTGATAATTAATAATTGACAATTGACCAATCCCTAATTGATAATTGACAATTCAATAAATAAAAAAAGGAACAGTCTTTTGAACCATTCCTTTGATTTTGTGGTACCTCCCGGACTTGAACCGGGGACACACGGATTTTCAGTCCGATGCTCTACCAACTGAGCTAAGGTACCCCACTTTTAAAAAGTTTTGCAAAGATAAAATATTTTTAAAACCTGTGGTGAAAAATCAAAATTATTTCAAAAAATAGCTCTTTTCAGGGAACTATTTACGGGGTTTTGATACTTTTTTCTTGATTTTCAACGGCTTATAATCTTCCAATCCGGTGGCTTCCCGGATGACGGCGCAGGCTACCCAAAGGCCGAAAAGGGCGGGCATGAAGGAGATGGTGCCGTAATACGATCGTTTAAAATTGGTGCCATCGGTGTACTTGAGGGCTTCTTTGGGTTGTAGTTCATCGGAATAAATGGCGGTAATGCCTCTGCCTACACCCCGGCGGCGCATTTGTTTTCTTACTTTTGAAGCAAAACGGCAATCTTTGGTGTCAAACAAATCGCTTATGCCCATTCTGGCAGGGTCTGTTTTACCACCGGCACCCATAGAACTGATGACCCTGTGACCGGTTTTATAGGCTAGTTCCATGAGCGTGAGTTTGGGCTGAAAGGAATCGATACAATCCAGGATGTAGTCGTATTTACCGGAACGGATCAGGCCTTCCATATCTTCGGGCGTCATGAAATGGTTGATGGCCAGTACATCGATGGTGGGGTGGATATCTTTAAATCGATCCTGTAATAATTGTGCCTTGCTTTGACCAATGGTGCTGTGCAATGCCTGCAGCTGCCTGTTGATATTGGTGCGGTCTACCACATCCCCATCTACCATGGTGAGGTGGCCGATGCCGGCCCTTACTAGAAATTCTCCGGCGAAGGAGCCTACGCCTCCCAGCCCCACCAGCAGTACGCGGGTACGGGCCAGTGATGACATCTTATCCTCACCTATTAGTAAAGCCGTTCGCTCAAGCCAGGCTGGGGCCATTGTTTCCATTGAAAAAAATTGCAACAGTTTTGATACATCTGTTCACGAAGTGCAAAAATATCGATTTTGCGCAAATTGGCCATGAGCTGATACCGGGCTACGATGCCCAGTCTGTGGTCACTGTCGGTTTCCAGAAAAAAAGCGGTGTCTGGTAGATATTGCAAGGTTTCTACAAATGATTCGTTAGCACCCTCAAACGGACTCACAGATACCTTGATGTTTTCGTCCAGCATTTGTTGGGTCAGGATTTTATTTCTTCTGTAACCGTGCACTACCCACGATTGATGCAGCCAGTTTTTACGTATCTGCAGCAATCGGTCGTACCTCCTTACGCAATGAATGATGACAGGGGCTTTCATTTCATCGGCAAGTGCCAGTTGCAATTCAAAGTTTTTTTCCTGAATCTGGGTGGAAGCTCCTTTCAGTCCATCGAGGCCGCATTCTCCCAGGGCCAGACAAAGTTCGTCCGATGCAAGGCTGGATTTCATGTTTTGCAAATCATCATCAGACAGTGTTTCATGCAGCCACCAGGGGTGAAAGCCAAGTGTAAACCATCCCTCCCTGTTCTTCACATCCTTGTGCATAGAAATGATCTCCACCACTTCGGCGTTGTGCATTTCCACCCTTTTGTGGGTGTGAAAATCGATATAGGGAGCTATTTCCAAAATAAAATTCTTATGTAAAATCACTTTAAAAAGTAAAGGCAGGACTACCCGAGCAGCCCTGCCTTTGAACTATGTTCTCTAATCGGGATTATTGTATCACTAATCTTTGTACACCCCTGCCTTCTGCTGTCTGCACCTGGATCAAATAAACGCCCGGTTGCAAAGTATGGGTTAAGATGTTGTGTACATTTCTGCCTTCGTTGGTTCTGGTGGTCTGGTTGTAAACCATTCTGCCATCAGCTGTGAACACTTGAATTTTGGCAGCACCTGCTTTTTTAGCAGCCAATTCCACTACCACATAATCGTGGGTAGGGTTGGGGTATACTGCGTAAGTTAGGTTGTTGGTTACATCTTTTGAGGAAACAACGCCATCGCTGTCGATCACGATTTTTCTCAATTCTGAGCACGAGCCATTGGCATTATCGCTGTTGGCTACACAGGCTATGGTTTCGTATACCAATAGGTCCATTACTTCTACATCATCGATAAACCAACCTCTCAGCACTTCTGAAGAAACGCCGCCGACATTGGTACCAAAACGGAATCTAACCTTGATGGTTTGTCCTTTCCATGGAGAAAGATCCAGGTAAGTATCGATGAATTCACCGCCGGTAGTGCCTGAAAATCCTTTCAGTGATGGGATGGCAAAAGTAGTATAAGACAGTTCACTGTTATAGCCATTCTTGATAAAACCATCTTTGATCAATTGCCAAACATTACCACCATCCGTTGAAATTTCCAGGAAGCCTCCGTCCTGAACAGCTTCTGTATCGAACCTGTGCCAGAATCTGAGGGCAGGATTTTGACCTACTACATCCAAATCCGGTGAAATGAGGAACTGATCTATCTCTGTTTCTTCTTCATAAATATAGAAGGCTGTTTCTCCATTTTTATAGGCCACATCTGTTTGGAAGAAAGAACTGGTACCTGTCTCTCCATCAATCTGCCATTGATCTTCAAAACCCTCGAATCCGTAGATAGCCAGTGTAAGGGATTTTTTATCTCCTGCTCTCATCTTGTAGGTAATGTCGTTGGATTGGTTGAATGCTACTTCTCCCAATGACAACCTGATATCGCTGCCCACAACCGTGGCAGGAACATTAGCTGTACCATCGATGTAGGTAAAGTCAGGCGGAAGATTGTCAACTATGGTCACCCCGCTTTGGGTAGCCGGAATATGGCTGACGGTTGACATATGCACGGTGACTTCTTCTCCCGGTTTAACCAATGGTAAATTGTCTTTTTTCACTTTTAACAAGGCAACTGCATATGGATTGGTATCAAAGTTCTCTACACCATCATTGATGTCGTTGGAATTTCCACCATCAGCATAAAAACCCAGGCCCCTTCTGGCAAATACATCCCAGATTAAGAAACCATTGGCACCTCCATTGAGCAGTGTATCGGCAGCCAGGATGGCATCCCTGCCCCTGATAAAGCCCGGATTACAACCCTGAATCTTCATGGCTTGTATAACCAGACTCAGTGCCTTGGCATTTCCCGAATTGAAGTTTCTCCAGTTGGCATCGTAGCCATATCTGTCTACCAATGCCCAGTACATATCCCACAGGCAATCGGTCCATATTTCTCCCACCGGGTGAGGACTTACCGTGTTGCCTGTTTTATTTCCTTTGATGTCGTCAAACGTTTGTGGGTTCACCGTCATATCTGTAGAATAAGGGAATCTTCTGATACCCTTGCCTGTCGTAGGCTCACCTTGTGCATAAGTACCGATGCCTCTGATGTCTGTGCCTTTGTCGCCGGGCTCTACGGTAGTGATCAAAGAGAAAAAGTCACTCCATCCTTCTCCCATTTGTTCCTCGTTGCTAAGACAGCCGGAATTGCCCGGACCACCTGTAAGACGGGTAGAAATACCATGAGCAAACTCATGCGCAATAATGCCGTTGTCAAAAGCACCATCGAGGTATCTTGGACCTGTAGAGGCAGCTTCCTGAATGGTCATCACCACATCAATTTCCTGGTTGAGTTGAAAACGAATTTTATCGCAATCTGATTTTTTCAAAAACACAGTTACTACTTTGTTGGGGGTAACTGTACCTGCGGTCATATTACTGATTTCTTCACCTGTACCGCCATTTACACCCGGAATATTGCAGATGATTACAGCGATGGCACCTTTGTCTTCTGCCAATTTTGCTTTTTGACTAAAGTTGCATAGTCCTCTGTCGATAAGAGCAATTTTGCCTGTAAGATCGGTGGTAATGGTTTTGCAACAGGCTGTAGGATTCGAAAGATCAATATCTTTGGCTATCACCACACTTCCAACGATGGGTGCTTCTGTTGACAATGGTACAGGATCTCCAAAATCGGCTGTACCATAGCTATCGATAAAACCTTTGATGGCATCAGGACTGTCGATCCTCAAGCCTCCGCCGGGTGCGTTCCACAAAAACATTTGCATCCTTCCATTTCCACCATCGGAAGGCGTTGAAAAGTTGGCATTGTCTGTTTTTGGCGTGGCTAGTCCGAAACCATCAAACGCCTGTGCCAACACATAATCGTTCCCTGCTCCTTTATTGGAATAATTTTTAGCCTGGAAATTTCCCCATTCTTCATCGAAACCATAGAGGGCAGAAATATCGTGCATCATGTTGACCATGTAAAACAAGTTGGTTTGTGCTGCCAACGGGCTTTCCACAGGCTCCTTGCTTTGATCATGAGGAAAATCAAAGATAAGGTCATCTCCACCATCAGGCTGAGCAACGTCATTGTCAACTGAATCGTCATCGTTTTTATCGGTGTAGGCATTGGCATTGTTGCCCCGGGTAATGGTATATTCCGGTCCCTCAACACCATTGGTATCGTGCCAGCCAAATGGAGACGCTTCCGGAAAATGAGGATCTGTAACCAGGGTATAAGGTCCATGGCTTGGGCTTTCTGCAGGCAAGGCATAAACGCGATAAGTAGCGTTACCGGTAAGGGCATCGCTCACTTTAACGGTCTTGCTTTTCATTTGCTGAACGGCATGCGCCTCACAATTTTCATGTTTGGCGTATTTGCCATGGTGGTGGCTGCAATATACAGTGAGGTTGTTTTTGCTTACAAAACTGCCATCTGCTGCGTTCATTCTGATTTCCCAGTAGTCGGCGTTGTCTTTCATGTCCATGGTCAGTTCCCATACAGGAACCAGTTTGCCTTCTTTGTTGAGGTCGTATTTCATTTCTGCGGTAACCAGGTTATCGGTCAAAGCAGAAGGAGCAAAAATGGTTTTGTCCCCATTTCTTTGGGTTACGGCAGGTGCTTTGATGCCGCTATACCCCAGGTGATCAGCGGCAGCTTCGAAAGCCTTTTCAGCTGAATAGCTAACCCTGTCGTTGACTACTTTTTTATCTTTTCCGCCGATGAAAGTGTTACCTACAAAGGCAACCTTTCCCTGTGGGGAAAACGTAAAATTCAAAATGGCATTCTTTATGGGAAAGCCATTTACGGTCTGGTTAAGATACAAATAGGAAATGCCTCTCGCATCGGTTGACTCAAAAGTGACAACCATATCTTTGAAATCGGTGGCTTCGAGTCCCATAGCAGGGTGCTTTTCCTGCAAATGGCGCAGAGCTGCATCGAGCTTTGATGCGGTTTGGCCCCAAAGTCCGTTGGCCAACAAACCGGCAAAAAATAGTAATAAAAGTTTCCTCATGTAATTTAGAAGTGTTTAAGTGAAGAGTGTTACCCGTAATATAATTGTTTCTAAGAACGTGCAAAATACATATTACTTATGCCTTTTGAGCCCTTAGTGGCACAATATTTTTTAAAATGTAATTTAACGACATTTTGTTTTTGTCTTAGCCCTCTTTTTTCTTTCTTTGTTGTATGCAAGCCAGGGATAGAAGAAAGGAACAGGAAAATCCGGATTTGGTATTATCGGGAAAAAATGCCCTGGTAGAAGCCATCCGTCAGGGTCGGGAAATGGAAAAAGTCTTTGTTCACGACAAACTGAGGGGAGAAGTGGAAAAGGAAATCCGCCACCTTACCCGGGATTACAACATTCCCCTGGTAAAAGTGCCCATCGAAAAACTGAATCAAATGACGGGCCACAACCGTCACCAGGGAGTGGTTGCCACCATCAGTCCCATCCACTTTCACCGACTGGAAGATGTCATTCCCCATCTTTTTCAGGAAGGGAAACAACCCTTTTTCATGGTCCTGGAAGGGGTTTCTGACGTCCGAAACCTGGCTGCAATCGCCAGAACGGCTCATGTGATGGGAGTAGATGCCCTCGTGATTACCTCCCGCAACATTGCCCGTATCAATGACGAAACGGTCAGAATTTCCGCCGGTGCCATCCTCAAAATACCGGTTTGTCGAGAAAAAAACATGCCCGAAACCATCGCCACCCTCCAAAATAACGGCATCAGGGTCCTCGCAACCGATGTGAGAGGAGGTACCCCCGCCCATAATCACGATCTCCACCAGCCCACCGCCATTGTGATGGGAGATGAACACCACGGTGTAACCCCTGAAACATTAAAGGCCGCTGATGACAAAATCTACATTCCCCAGGCGGGCGATTTCGACTCACTCAATGTATCCGTAGCTGCCGGCATTTTGATGTATGAAGTGCACCGCCAGCGAATTCACTCCAAATAACGGGTACCCAGAGCCAACCTGTCAGAAATTTCCTGAAAAACCATTTCCGGCAATTTGTTGTGCCAGTTTACATCGTTGAAGATGATGCCAAAATGGATGTAATGCTGCAGTCGGGTTCGCTTCATTTCTGTGGAAACATGGTCAAACGCATTGATCACACAAACCCAGCCGCCCCTCTCCTTGATGTCATCCCACCATTCTTCATAATAGCAGTCATCAGACCCATGAAAGTTGAGCACATTATCACACAATAAAATGAATTTGTTGATGCCTTTTTCAATCAGCACATCAGCAATATCTCTCTTTAAAAACATGATGTCGTTGGTGATACAATCATTCCATTCACCTATAAATTCCATAATGGCATAACCATCATCATAGTCCACAAACAACAGCTTCATATACAGCGTCGGCGATCCAAAATAATCCCATTGTGGATGTATATAGTAATTGTATATTTTATCGGTATAATGCAACTCACTATACTCTCTACCGTAAAATGGAGAGTCTTTATCTTCGGCTGCTACATAATAGTCCCGCCATCTGTAATAAGGCTCTATATCCTGCAACTTTTTTTACTTTTTTTAACCTAACAAAGATAGCTGATTTCGGTTGTAATTTTTCGTGTTGTCGGAGACGCGGTAACTGAGACGCGAGACGTGGTAACCAGGACGCGAGACGAGGTAACCGGGACGCGAGACGTGGGAACCGAGACGCGAGACGTGGGAACCGAGACGCGAGACGTGGGAACCGAGACGCGAGACGAGGTAACCGAGACGCGAGACGAGGTAACCGGGACGCGAGACGAGGTAACCGAGACGCGAGACGCGTAAGCGGAATCGCCCCTTCGCGTCTCCCGTCTCCCGTCTCCCGTCTCCGAATACGCATCTCTCCACCCACTTTTGATTCTCATCCTATACCCCTATCTTTGTAAAATGTGTGGACGATCATCCTTAACCAAAACAGAAAAAGAACTGGAGGCTAGATTCCAGGCCACCTTTTACAGTGAAGACCTGGAACGATACAATCCATTGCCCAATTACAATATGGCGCCTTCGCAGATGTTGCCGGTGGTCATCATTCAGGATCCGTCTCACATCCAGCTTTATCGCTGGGGACTGATTCCTTTTTGGGCCAAAGAAGAAAAAATCGGCTATTCCATGATCAATGCGCGGGTGGAGACGCTGGAGGAAAAAGCATCGTTTCGCCATCTGATTGCCAAAAACAGGTGTCTGGTACCGATGGATGGGTTCTATGAATGGCAGGGAGAAGGCAAAGAAAAGCAGCCCTATCGCATCATCACCAAAGACCAGGAAGTTTTTTGCTGCGCCGGCCTTTTCGATACCTGGAAGGCTCCGGATGGAAGGGTGGTTCATTCCTATACCATCATTACGCTACCGGCCAATGAATTTATGGAAAAACTCCACGATCGCATGCCGGCCATTCTGAGCCCGGAATTGGAAAAATTATGGCTGGATCCTACGCTTAATCAAAAGGATGTGATGCAACTATTGGTGCCCTATGATGCCGATAAAATGGATGCTTACCCGGTAAGTAAAAAAGTGGGCAATGTGAGGGAACGGGGAGAAGATCTCATTGAAAAAATTAAACTCTGAAAAGCTTTTATGGAATCCAACAACTTTCTGATACAAAATGAAGCGGGCGTGCTGGCTCTCTTGCTGGTCACCCTCGCAGTTATTTTATACACCTCTTCTCTGTCTACGCCGTTTTGGAAGAAGTTTTATACTTTTTTTCCGGCTCTGTTGCTGTGCTATTTTATACCGGCACTTTACAACTGGCCATTGGGTTTGATCGACGGACAAAATGCCAAAATATATCCTGTTGCGCGCGACTACTTTTTACCGGCAAGTTTGGTGCTGCTTTGCCTGAGTATAGATATGAAAGGCATTCTATCGCTGGGTCCCAAAGCATTGATCATGTTTTTGGCGGCTACTGTTGGCGTCATTCTGGGTGGTCCGATTGCGTTGATAACGGTAAAATACTTTTTCCCCGAGCTGATTTCTTCTGCCGGATCCGACCTGTGGAAGGGCATGTCTGCCATCGCAGGAAGCTGGATCGGTGGCAGTGCCAACCAGACAGCTATGCGGGAGATTTACAATGTACCCCAGGATTTGTTTGGCACCATGCTCATCGTGGATGTCATCGTAGCTAATTTCTGGATGGCTCTCTTGCTGTACGGAGCGGGTCAAACCCAAAAAATTGACAAATGGCTTAAAGCCGATACTTCGGCCATCGAGGCACTCAAACAAAAAACGGGGCAGTACCGTTTGAGCATAGAAAAAAACCCGGGTACGCTGGATATTGTGATGATGCTGGCGGTCACCTTTGGCATCGTAGGCGTTTCTCACCTGATAACGGATGCCATCATGCCTTATCTGAAAGCCAATGAAGCCTTACTTACTTCCTGGCGTTTGTCAGCCCTGGTGTCGGGGTTCTTTTGGATTGTGGTCATTGCCACTACCTTAGGGGTCATGGCATCCTTTACACCTGCCAAAAAACTGGAAGGCATCGGAGCATCCAAATGGGGGTCTGTATTCATCTACATACTGGTGACCACCATAGGCATGCAGATGAATTTAAAGGAAGTATTTCAGCATCTTGGACTTTTTGCCATCGGCATCATCTGGATGTTGGTACACGCGATTACGATCATCCTGGTTGCACGCTGGATCAGGGCGCCTTTCTTCTTTGTGGCTGTGGGGTCTCAGGCCAATATTGGGGGCGCCGCCTCTGCTCCGATTGTGGCCTCTGCATTTGATATTTCGCTGGCTCCGGTAGGTGTATTGCTGGCTGTGCTGGGGTATGCGCTGGGTACCTACGGGGGTATCGTTTGTGCTCAGATCATGCAACTTATCTAAGCCAGATCAGGATCGTCCATACACAACTCCACCAACACGCCCTGCGTGCCCTTAGGATGCACAAAACAAACGAGCTTACCATCGGCTCCTTTTTTGGGTTCGTCCTGCAACAGGGTAAACCCGGCTTCGCGCAGTCGCTGCATTTCGGCATAAATATCATCTGTGTGAAAGGCAATGTGGTGAATGCCTTCTCCCTTCTTTTCAATGAACCTGGCTATTACCCCATCCTCTGATGTGGAGGCGAGCAATTCTATTTTTTGTCCGGCTTTGAAAAAAGAAGTGATTACTTTTTCGGATTCAACTTCTTCTCTTTTATAGGAAGAGGTGCCCAACAAGGCTTCGTAAATGGCTTCTGCCTGATCCAGGTTTTTGACGGCTATGCCGATGTGTTCAATTCTTTGCATGTCTTATACTTGAGCTGTGATAAGTTCTTTGGCGTTTTCAATGGCAGCCTTGCCGGGTTTATCTCCACTGAGCATCTTGGCAATTTCCATCAACCTGTCATCGTCGCTCAACAACTTCATGGAAGAGGTGGTGCGATCCGCCCCATCGCTTTTATAAACAAAATAATGATGCTGGGCGCGCGCTGCAATCTGCGGAGAATGGGTGATGCTCAGCAATTGATGGGATTTTGCCATCGAAGCCATGATCTGTCCCATTCTGGCCGCTACCTCACCGGAAACCCCGGTATCGATTTCATCAAATATCATGGTGGGCAGTTCCATTTTGGCGGCTATTACAGACTTTAAGCAAAGGGTAAGCCTGGCCATTTCACCACCTGATGCTACATCCTTGAGGGGCAAAAAATCGCTGCCTTTGTTGGTGGCAAATAAAAACTGGATCTCGTCTTTTCCGGTGGCTGCAAAGCCCGGTAATTCTTTGATTTGAATCTTCAATCTGGCATTGGGCATGGCCAACTGAGCCAACAGGTCGTTGATCTTTTTTTCAAAGCCCGGCGCAGCTTTCTCTCTGGCGGCATGGATAACCATCGCCATTTCACGCATTGTCTTTTCTATTTTCCCGATTTCTTTTTCCAGTGCCAGTATGTTCTCATCGCTCCTTTCAAAATGCAGCAGTTTTTGCTGGAAGGAATCCCTGATCTGGATGAGTCCCATATTGCTGTCGACCCCGTGTTTTTTCTGCAGCCTGTAAAGCAAATTGAGTCTCTCCTGGGCTGCATTGAGCTCACCGCCATCTGCTTCTGTATTTTCTGCAATATCAGCTGCCTCAGCTGCAACATCCCTCAATTCCTCCACTACAGAATTCAATCTGTTGTACAAGGACTGAAATTGATCATTGATGCCTGCATAAGCATGCAATTCTCGCATCAAGCCGCTAATCCTGTCTGAGAGACTATTTTCATCTTCATCATCTTCATCCTCATTGTGCCATAATGATATACCAGCTGGTTCTGTAAAGGCATCATCAGTTTCCCCAACCATATCAGCATTATCTGTCTTTACGGTTCTAACCTCAATATTATCTTTGTCAATCCAAAGCCAGTTGAAATGATTAAAGCTACCTGTTTGTCTCATCCATGAGGTTTGATTGTCAACCGCTCTAAGTGGTGCTCCCCAGCAGCCTTCCCCAATATATACAGTTCCTTGAGCATCATCTCTGATAAAATGATCCATACTGCCAGCTTCTTTGGATGGTCT
>CALJKQ010000076.1 GCA_937973565.1 uncultured Saprospiraceae bacterium
AGCTCTAAACGGGGCAAGTCTACGCTCTTCTCCAAAAAGCAACAAAAAAGGATGAAAAAAGGATAAACTCCCGCGTTTTTCAAGTTTTCGCCCATTTTGCCCGACATGCATCTGTTTGATAATCCCGATTAATTAATTGGCTGTCTTTTTACCTCAATAAAAAGCGCTACTTCCTCAGGACTTTGTAATTTTACAGCATGAGCCAAGAAAACAAATCCACTGATACTTCCATCAGGATGTCGCAACCTGATGTACCTCCATTTGTTTTCCCGGAAAATATAGGAAGCCGGGATATTTCTTTTGATGCACATGAAAAGAACCCCTTTACCGCAGCTGGCAAGGCTCCTTTTATCAGAGGCCCTTATGCATCAATGTATAAAATCAGACCCTGGACCATTCGCCAATATGCAGGTTTTTCTACGGCCAGTGAGAGCAATGCTTTTTACCATAAAAACCTGGCAGCCGGTCAAAAGGGACTTTCCGTGGCGTTTGATCTGCCAACACACAGGGGCTATGATTCTGATAATCCCAAAGTAGCCGGCGATGTGGGTATGGCCGGTGTAGCCATAGACACGGTAGAAGACATGAAACGTTTGTTTCAGGGCATTCCCCTGGACCAAATGTCGGTTTCCATGACCATGAATGGTGCTGTAATCCCCATCATGGCTTTTTTTATCGTTGCTGCAAGAGAGCAAGGAGTGGACGAACAACTGCTGAGCGGCACCATCCAAAACGACATACTAAAGGAGTTTATGGTGCGTAACACTTACATCTATCCACCGAATCACAGCATGCGCATCGTTTCGGATATCTTTGCCTACACCGCTCAAAAAATGCCGCGCTTCAACAGCATTTCTATTTCCGGATATCACATGCACGAGGCAGGCGCTCCGGCAGATATCGAATTGGCTTACACGTTGGCCGATGGCATTGAATATGTAAAAGCCGGTTTGGCAGCAGGAATCGACATCGATGCATTTGCAGGCAGGTTTTCTTTCTTCTGGGGCATCGGTATGAATTTTCTGATGGAGATTGCCAAACTGCGTGCAGGCCGTCAACTTTGGGCTGAATTGCTGCAACCTTTTGGATGTAAAAAAGAAAAAACGCTGGCATTGAGAACCCATTGTCAAACTTCAGGATACAGTCTCACTGCGCAGGATGTTTTCAACAACGTGGGACGAACCGCTATCGAAGCTGCTGCAGCCGCTTTTGGAGGCACACAATCGCTGCATACCAATTCTCTCGATGAAGCCATTGCATTGCCAACCGATTTTTCAGCCAGGCTGGCAAGAGAAACACAAATCATTTTGCAAAAAGAAACAGGCATTACCGGTGTTGTCGATCCGTTTGGCGGTTCCTATGTCATAGAATCCCTCACCCGTCAGTTGGTTGAAAGAGCGCGCAAACACATTGATGAGATTGCATCTTATGGAGGCATGACCAAGGCCATTGAAAAAGGCATACCCAAGATGAGAATCGAAGAGGCAGCTGCCAGAAAGCAAGCCAGAATAGACAGTGGCCATGAAATCATTGTAGGTGTCAATGCATTTAAGTCTTCATCAAAAGAGGAAGAAATTCCCATTCTTCAGGTAGACAATACTGCGGTAAGAGAACAACAAATCGCCGGCATACAAAAAGTAAGAGCAGAAAGAAATGGCACTGCCGTAAAAAATGCCCTGGAAGCCATTACCCAATGCGCAGCTTCCGGTGAAGGCAATCTCCTGGCTTTGGCCATAACGGCTGCTGAAGCCAGAGCCACCTTAGGAGAAATAAGCGATGCCATGGAGAAGGTATTCGGAAGATTTAAAGCAAGCCATACCACCATTTCAGGCGTTTATTCCAAAGAGATAAGCATGGACCAGAAATTCAAACAAGCCAGGGCACTGTCAGATCAGTTTGCACAAAAAGAAGGCAGACGACCCAGAATCATGATTGCCAAATTAGGGCAGGATGGCCATGACAGAGGTGCCAAGGTAATTGCCACCAGCTTTGCAGATCTGGGCTTTGATGTGGATATGGGTCCTCTCTTCCAAAATCCTGAAGATGCTGCACGACAAGCCATTGAAAATGATGTCCACATCCTGGGTATCAGCTCACTGGCGGCGGGACACAAGACCTTGGTTCCCCAAACAATAGAAGCATTAAAAGCAATGGGCAGAGAAGACATCATGGTCATTGTTGGGGGTGTGATTCCTCCGGTGGATTATCCTTTCTTATTCGATAAAGGCGTGGCTGCCGTCTTTGGCCCTGGTACCATCATATCTGAAGCTGCTATCGGCATCCTAAACATCCTGTTGGCTGATTAAAATTAAAACATCAGCGGGCCACCCCAAGAAAGGCTGACCCGCTGAAAATGACACTCTCTGTTTTTCTTATGTATTTACTCAGGCAGAAACCTCCTCGCCCGCCAAAACTGTTGCATCCATCGTTACCGCAGATTTTACGCTGTTGGTAATCAGGCAATGTTCTTCTGCTTTTGCCAAAATTCTTTTTGCTTTTTCTGCCAGGGTTTCTTCTTCCAAAACCAACACAGGCTTTAATTCTACGGCTGACATCATGTACTTGCCTTCAACTTTTTCCAATTTGCCGTACGCTTTACAACTGAAACTTTTGAATGGCAATTTAGAATTTTCTGCTATTGCCAAAAATGTGGTCATAAAGCAACTGAGCACAGCAGAGGTAAAAAGGTGCTCCGGAGACCATATTGCTTCCATTCCACCAGGGAACTGAGGAGGTGTGGCTACTTCAATCGTTTTTTCTAAATCAGGCGATGACATCAGACCTTTTCGGTGCGACTGCCACTCTAATCCTACTTCATAAATATGTTGTTCCATGTTTTCTTTTTTACAAAGGTAATCCTCCGGAAAATTGTCAAACGTAACTCGTGTCACCCATGGGCATGTATGAAAGTCACTTCCAAAAATGATGCAAATACTGCAGCATGCCCCTTCTGTTGATTTATTTCATATCCAAAACCACCTGGTCGTAGGGATCGGGGGTTAAATTTTGTCATACTACTGTAGATCACTGTTTATTACTCAAAGGAGATCCATGAGCGAAATTGCCATCCTCAACAATCCGGTAAAAGAATGCCTGCTGGTGAAGTTGGAAAAACAAGACCATCAAAACCTACAATACATCATCGCAGACATTCACGGCTGCGAGGTTTGTACAGGTAAACAAGAAGATGTCAAGGGCATCCTACCGATAGATGTAGATTTTCTTAAAAGAGGTATTTACCTTTTGTTTCTGATGTCGGAAACCGCTTTTTACCTGCAGACTTTTATCAAAAGCTGACCTTTCAATTGACCGCTTTGCCTTTGATCACTACCTGTCTGATGTGATTATCACCAAACGCATAGGGCAAATAAGCCAGTGAAGGTATAGCATGGGTAATAATAAAGCTGGCCGTTTTACCGATTCCAATGGATCCATATTGATTTTGCCATTCCATGGCGCAGGCTCCATTGTGCGTCAATCCATTGAATGCTTCTTCAGGTAAAAGTTTCATTTGTGTGCAGGCTACAGACATCAACAATGCCATATTACCGGCAGGTGATGTTCCGGGATTATAATCTGATGCAATGGCAATGCCCAGTCCGGCATCTATCATTTTCCTCGAAGGTGCATAGGGTATGCCCAAAAAGTACGAACAGAATGGCAGTACCGTAGGAATGGTCCTGGATTGCCGCAAAGCAGATATTTCTTCCTCCCCGATTTCTTCAAGGTGATCAACAGAGACAGCCTGGTTGAGGATACCTACCTGCACTCCTCCCGAATTGGCCAGCTCATTGGCATGGATCTTTGCCTTCAACCCAAAGCCGGCTGCCGTTTTGAGCAACATATCGGTTTCTTCTACCGTAAAAAAACCTATATCACAAAATACATCCATGTAATCTGCCAATCCCTCTTCTGCCACTGTAGGCAACATGTCCTGAATGATGTGATCAATGTAAGCTTGTCGGTTGTTCTTATATGCAGTCGGCACAGCATGGGCACCTAAAAAGGTAGATTTTATACCAATAGAATAATGTTCTTTCAATCGTTTAATAACTCTTAGCATCTTCAACTCACTTTCGGCAGTGAGTCCATAGCCGCTTTTGATTTCGATGGCAGCCGTACCCATAGAAATTACTTTTTCCAACCTTTGAGCAGATTGTTCATACAGCGTGTCTTCGTCCATCTTCTGAAGTTTCAAAGCCGAATTGAGGATGCCCCCACCCCTTTCTGCAATCTCTGCATAAGTCATACCCTTCAGCCTGTAAACGAACTCCTCCTCCCTGCTGGCAGCAAATACCAAATGCGTGTGACTATCACACCAACCCGGCAAAACACAACCTCCGCGGGCATCGATGATTTGGTCGGCTCTGTCAGGACAACTTTCCATGGATCCATAGGCAATGACAACACCATGTTCGCACAACAAAAAAGCATCATCCTGGTGCATGACCTTTGCCATTTCAACACCTTTTTTCAAACCACCAAAAGTCTCATTGATTCCATATATCCTGGAAATATTTCTTATAAGGAGAGACGACATCTTTTTTTTTAGCAAATATAGCCAGCCCATTACACAAAACATGCTGTGAATCAAAATACCTTAATACAATCTTATCAATATCAGACCGAACATTAACTTTTATTTAATCCCATCCAAAGACATTCATTCGCTCTTACTTATATCAAAAAAAAAAATAACATGAGAACGATGTTTTTACTGATCAGGTGGCTGTTTTTTACAGGGCTGGTAACAGCAACACCAGCCTCTCATCAGTTTCAGCTGGATGGAAGCTGGTACCATAAAAAATCAAACAACTGGATTGAAATCAGAGACGAGGGTCGCTACCTATCTGTAATGGGACTTCCTCCCCAGGGAAAAGCAAAAATTTTTGAAAAGCAGTGGAAAGATGTGTACGTGGATAAAAAAGGCAATAAAATTTCAATAGAAAGTCCGCACCTGATTCTATACCTACACAGGTCTAGTGGCAATGTGATCAGTTTTGAAAGGCCTGCTAAAGCTCATGGCACCCACTATGGCTGCGATGACGCCAATGATAGCCGCTGGTACGATCGTAATGACGGATACAACAGTGGTCGACCTAAACCTCACCACGGTTCGTATGATACCCACCCATCTAACCACAGCTTCAATGGCTCCGATCTGGAAGGGACCTGGCTGGCTCCGGGTGGCACGGATATCGCGATGGTACTGACCAGAGATGGATTGAAAGCCAAATACTCGGGCACTACCCGGTGGGTTGATTACCGAAGCATTGGCAATAAGGGCAATGAATTTGAAGACGACAAGGGGAACAGATATATTTTTCATTCTGCTTTTGCCGCCACCTGGTATCCTGCCAATAGAAGCAAAGACCCTATTGAACTCAAGAAAACAGACAATCAGGTGAAATACTAACTACGAAACTCACACTCATGGGATGGATACAGGTCGGAAAAAGCAATTTTCCGGCCTGTCCTGGTTTTGAACCTATGGGTGAATTTGGCCTAACGTTTTATCTTTGACACCATGCAGGCAAAATTGTCAAGAGGGTTCTGGATCGGAATGGCCGGATATGGGCTGGCCATGGCATTGTTGCTCATAGTAATCAAATGGTTCGAGTTGCGGTTTTTTCTGTTCGACCATTCCACTGAAGTTTATTTTGGTATCATTGCCTTGATATTTACCAGCCTGGGTATATGGATTGCCAACAATTTATCCAGACCCATTGTTAAGGCTGTGGAACCCGGTGCACCACAACAGGAAAACATTACCGTCAACAAGAAAGCCATCGAGGCTTCCGGCCTGAGCAAAAGAGAGCTCGAAATCCTCCATATGATGGCCACAGGCCTGAGCAATCAGGAAATAGCGGATACCCTATTCATCTCGCTTAGTACCGTGAAATCCCACGTCACCTCCATTTTTACAAAATTGGAAGTAGTAAGAAGGACACAGGCCATTGAAAAAGCCAAGTCATTGAAAATCATACCCTGATTAACCATCCTACTAAAGTATGATTTTGCGCTGAGCTACAATATTTGTACTTTGGTATGACAAGCCAGGCTGTGGTTTACCATACATTTGTGCTGTTCAACCATCAAAACTTTAATTAAACATGAAAAGAATTGCATTAATCTATGGCACGATTGCAGGACTCATTCTTGCCGTCTGGATGATTACCTTTACTTCGCTGGGCAAAATGGAAGACTTCGACAATGGTATGATTTATGGGTATGCATCCATGATCATAGCCTTTGCGTTTGTGTATGTGGGCATCCATAAATACAAGGTACAGGTAGTCCAGGGCCCCATCACTTTCAAGCAGGGATTTTTAACAGGCGTTTATATTACCCTGCTGGCCGGCACCTTCTACGTAGTTGCCTGGTTGATTGTATATTATACCATGGCTCCTGATTTTATGGATAAGTACATGGCATACACGGTCAACAAAATGAAAAGTTCCAACATGAGCCAGGTAGAAATCGATAAACAGGTAGCGGAAATGAAATCTTTTGCAGAGATGTACAAAAACCCATTAGTAAACATTGCATTCACCTATTTCGAAGTGATACCGGTTGGTTTATTGATATCTGCCATTTCTGCTTTTATTCACAAAATCAGAAAATAAATTATGGTGAAGGGCAATGGAATTTTGCAGTACCTTTGCCCTTCATTATGTCGTTTCGTCAAAAATTAACCGCTTATTGGCTAGTCTTTCTTGAAGCCCTCAGAGGGGAGGAAAGAGACTATACTACCGGCAATCTGCGAAAGTCGATCGTGCTGCTGGCTATACCTATGATCCTGGAATTGTCCATGGAAAGCCTTTTTGCAGTGGTCGATATGTTTTTTGTGGGTCGGTTGGGCGAGCACGCCATTGCAGTGGTGGGGTATACCGAAGCGCTGTTGACCATCATTTACAGCATCGCAATCGGACTCAGTACGGCTGCAACGGCAGTCATTTCCAGGAGAGTCGGGGAAAAAGAATTTCACGAAGCGTCTAAAAGTGCCGTTCAAGCCATGATTCTGGCCCTGATCATTAGCATTTTACTCACCATCGTGGGTTATGTATTTGCCAGAGAATTACTCTCCTTTATGGGTGCGGCTCCGGAAGTGATTGAAAAGGGCCTGGGTTTTACCCGTATCATGTTTATCAGTTCCGGTATTATTGTATACCTGTTTCTTATCAACGGCATATTCAGAGGCGCCGGTAATGCTTCCATTGCCATGCGATCATTGTGGATTGCCAGTCTGGCCAATATTGTTTTAGATCCACTGCTCATTTATGGCCTGGGTTCCTGGGCAGGTTGGGGGCTCGAAGGGGCTGCCATAGCTACGTGCATAGGTCGCACGCTGGGTGTGATTTATCAGTGCAATGTTCTGTTTAGGGGACAGTCCACCATAAAAATTCAGTTGAAAAATATTTTACCCGACGCCAATTTGATCTGGCACTTATTAGAAATTGCCTGGCCTGCCACCTTCCAGTTTATCATTGCTTCGGGATCGTGGATTGTACTCACCAAACTCATCGCTGAATCCGGCGGTACCACAGCATCGGCAGCATACCAGATTGCCATTCGCAATGTGGTGTTTTTCATTCTGCCTGCCTGGGGTCTCAGCAATGCGGCAGCTACCTTGGTCGGACAAAACCTGGGGGCAAAAAACCCGGAGAGGGCTTATGAAAGCACCATGCTTTGCATGCGCTACAACATCATTTTTATGGCAACCGTCAGCCTTATATTTTTATTGCTACCGGAAGTCATCTGTAGTATTTTCACACCCGATACAATGGTCGCTCAAAATGCAGCCAACGCACTGAGAGTCTTTGGTATTGGCTTTGTATTCTACGGCATTGGCATGGTGATGATGCAGGCACTCAATGGTGCCGGTGACACCCGCACGCCTACGCTGATCAACCTCATTGGGTTCTGGTTGTTTCAAGTGCCTCTGGCGCTTGTTATTTCACGTGTATGGCAAATGCATTATTTATTTGTGGTAGCCGCAGTGCCCATTGCGGAAACACTGGTAGCTGTGATGGCCTGGTATTTCTTTAAAAAAGGCGACTGGAAAAAAATCGAAATATAATTTTTAGTGCTTATTCCAGGAGGTAGGCAATGGTTGTTGGATCCAAATCCGGCATAGCAGTTTCTTCGATCATTTGTCCGGCCAGATCTTTTTTCTTCAATTGCAGCGCATGTATTTTTTCTTCAATGGTGTCTTTGGCCAGAAACCGAATGACAGTGACCTTTTGCTCCTGTCCCATTCTATAAGACCTTCCTATGGCCTGGCTCTCTGCAAACGGATTCCACCAGGGATCCAGGATCAACACGTAGTTGGCAGCCGTAAGGTTGAGTCCTGTACCTCCTGCTTTTAGTGAGATCATAAAAACGGCACAATCGGGCTGCTCTTGAAATTGCCGCACGGCTGCTTCCCGATGCTTTAAATCGTCTTCTCCCGTAAGCATGGCGTATTTTATATTGCGAAGTTTCAACTCCGGTTCGTACAATTTGAGATGACTCACAAACGAAGAAAAAACCAACACCTTATTCCCTGACTTTACCAGTGTTTCCAGGGTCTCCAACACATCTTCAAATTTGCCGCTCTCTTCCGTTGACTTTTTATCTGCCAATTTGGGGTGATTGGCCAACTGTCTGAGTCTCAACAAGGCATTCAAAACATGTAATTTATTTACGCCGCCACCATCTTCCATTTGGAGCAGTTCATTGCGGGCTTTCGACTTTTCCTTTTCGATCAAATCCATTTGTGCTTCCGGTAGCACAGAATAAAAAATCTGCTCTTCCAAATCCGGCAGGTCTTTGAGAACTTCTTTACGGGTCCTTCGCATAATATAAGGACCTAAAATAAGTTTCAACTCTGCGAGCGCCTCTTCATCTCCTGCCTTTTCAATTCTATCCTGATACCTTCTTTTAAATTCAGGATATGTTCCCAGGATATCGGGATTGATAAATTCCATCTGCGTCCACAAATCGGCCAGTGAATTTTCAATGGGAGTTCCACTCAATGATATGCGCTGGTCGGTTGCCAGGGACCGCACCGCATCAAATATTTTTGAATTCCTGTTTTTGATGTAATGGGCTTCATCCAAAATAACGCAGCTGAAATTCATTTTTGCAAACAGGGCCACATCCTTTAACAAAATAGCATACGAGGTTACTATAATGTCAAAATCCTGCAATGCCCTTATATTTTTATTTCTTGCCTGGCCTACATGAAGGGCAGCCATAAGGCCCGGAGCAAATTTTTTGATTTCATACATCCAGTTGAAGACCAACGACGATGGCACTACTATCAAAGCGCGCAATGACTTACGGATAGCGGGAGGCGCATCAAACAAGCTGAGCTGCACCTGGGTACTTCCCTGTTCCGGAATCAGGTTTTCCTTGATAAAGTACAGTGTGGTAAGGGTTTGCAGCGTCTTTCCCAAACCCATATCATCCGCCAGGCAGGCACCGAGGCGATTGTTGTAGTGATTGACCAGCCATTCAGCTCCTTGCTTTTGATAAGGTCTCAACATGGCCTGAATCCCTTTGGGGACCGTAAATTCTATTTTTTCAAATGCTTCTTCTGCAATGGAAATGTTTAAGGACTCTAATATGCTGAACCTGGATTTTGCCAAACGTGGAATGGCACCACTCAAATCAGCCTGGTGCGAAAGTTGTTCATATTTTTCAAACCAGGCATAGGGTATGATAAATACTTCTCCACTTTTCAAGGGATATAATCGCTGGTTGTTTTTAATATAAAATAAAAGAGACTTAAAAGAAATTTCCTCATCTCCCACTACAATCACGAGATTTAGATCAAACCAGTCTGTGCCTTTATCTACCCTCAATTCTTCAAGGAAAAAATCACCGGAAAACACCCGGGCTCCTTCAATTTCCGGCATCTCAACTTCTATTGCCAGAGCCGCCAATGCAGATTTTGCGTGGCAAAAGGTGTAAAAAGTATCAAACCTGTCTATTGCTGTTGATTTTACCCATCTTTTGGCAGCGGTTTCTTCCAGATTGAGCTTGCGTAAGGCCTGTACAATCTTTTTTTCCTGCTGGATATTACGGTCAATTTTTTCCACTTTGATGTGGTTGTCATCATCTGTCTTGATGAATACTTTGTTGCTCTGCGTATCTGTATAGGCAAACCGACATTGATCATAATAAAACCACAGGACGGCCTCCAGAGAGGACCCATCAAATGATTCTGCAAAACGAATCACCGCCCTTACATCGGGCTTCAACTCCAAAAAATCAAAGCCTTCTGTTTCAATTGTAGCCTGACTGGCCACGTCTTTGATAAATTTCTGAAAATATTCTGTGGTGAGGCGATCGGGAATAAAAATTTTATCCTGCTTGAGAAAAGGTTTGAGTCGCTGTCCCTGAATATCGTTGATTTGATAAACAACATTATCATTGATGATCAACAATGGATTCTCTGTAATGATTTCAATGTGGTGGTGATGAGGCACGATCCTATGGCCGTCATTATCCAGATACAGATAATAGTGGGTGCCGATAGCGGTTTTTTCAAATCGCAAAATGGGTTGAATACTATCAGGTGCAAAACGCAACCGAATGTCTTCCAAAAAGATTTTCCTTCCCACCTGAAAATAAAAATCAAGTTCGTGCTGACGAACCAGATTGAGAAATCGCAACAACTTTTGATAGACCCTGTTGCGCAATACCTGACTCCAACGCTTATCTTCAAACAACTGATCCAGGGTCAAAGGCTTTTTTTGACCTTTGTTCAGCTCCGCCGTAAGCGCAGAGGGATGCATGGCCCGGCATAGCTGCAATGCTTCTTCATGGGGTGTATCGGTAATTTTGATTTGATAACTGATGAGGACTTCATCGTTGCCATTTTTTTCCAGATAAGAGGGCCTGCCTTTCGCTACCTTGGCAATAAATGGTTCAGGATAGTAATAAGTAAAAGCTCCATTAAACTTTTGCAATCCATATACCAACACAAATTCCTCCATACTCTCGCCAATGAGGGCGCAAAAGTAAGTCGCGGTCGGGAAAAAAAGAAAAATAGAAATAAGGTTGGACAATTATTTTTTGCCCAACCCTGTTGATTTACACCAATGCGTTCACACTCAACCAACTACCACCGTTGGTGCACGCAATTCCTTGTCCTCTTAAAAATGCGGTAGCCTGCGCTGATCGCATGCCACTGGCACAACAAAGAATGATATCCTTTCCTTGCAATGCTTTGATTTCATCTACATGCAGATGCAATTCACCCAAAGGCATGTTAATGCTTCCTGCCACATGACCCCCTTGAAATTCTCCGGGTGTCCTCACGTCAATAATAATACTTGTGTCCATTGTTTTATAAAATTAGATGGCAAAGATATGAGCAACCTTCAAAGCAGAAAGTAACCTAAGTCACCTATGCTCAAACACCCAAAATCATCTTACCAGTTGAACGTGAGTTTGGCTCTTGCCATAAAGGGAAAGCCCGGTGTAAAGTGAATCTCTTCCACTGGTGTTGTTTCTCCTTTTAGTCGGCTTTCTGTGGCAAACTGTGTTTCGTTCCACTTCGTATTCATAAGGTTGGTTATATCCATACCCACACTCATATTTTTAAACTGATACAGTAAGTTGACATCTACCACGGTATATCCTTTGGCAGTGATGGAATAATCTTCATTGGCTGCCCTGTCACCCATGTGCCTGAACCTCGCACCAAAGCCCAGTCTTTGGGTCAACTGTGCATTCAGCCCTCCGGTAAAGGTAGTGGTAGGGGCAAGTGGAATGAAGTTATTACCGGCTTCATCATCCAGACTTATAGCCTTACAGGTATTGTAATCTGCATATACAAACAGGGATGAAACCGGCTGGTACCTAATGCCAAGATCTATCCCTTTCCTCTCTGTGCGACCGCTGGGTTCGATAATGCCTTCATCACCGACATATACAAATTCCTGATCCAGACGAAGATACCACAATGCCCCTGTCAATACTACTTTTTTCAAAGCCTTTGTCACCACACCAAAATCAACTCCGGTTGCCATCGGCATGGCATTGGAAACCTGGCCTGCCAATGTTACCCTGGCATCATTGGAATGGAAGCCCCTGCCGGCTTTTATGTAACATTTCAGATCATCATTTACATCATATTGTATGTTGATTTTTGGACTTATCCTGGATTTTTCTCCGCGGTTCAATACATAGACGGGTGTCACTGCATCCCTGTAATTGAATACCATGCGATCTGCTCTGATGCCTCCCTGCAGTGATAATTTTCCCTGCTCATAGGTTGCCTGCACACCTGTATAAAAATTGCTTTCATCAACATCACCCAAGGCCACAGTTTCAAGGGTATTTTTCCTTTGATAGGTATGTGACAGTTCGACATTTTGTACATTGTCACCCCTCATTCCTCCTAATACTTTCAAAGACAAAATGCCGTTACCCATGCTTATGTCTTTTACATATTGAATATCCAGACCATAGAGATCCCGACTTTCTTTTTGCCTTATCTGATCTCCATTAACAGAATCCCTAAGAAAAAATGTAAAATTGGAATATAGTTCAAAATTGTATCTGGAATAATAGATTTGACTCCTTACAGATGACCTAGGACTTAGATACTTGGTATGGATGAATGATAGGTTGCTTCTACCCGTCTGCCCTCCTTCCGTTTTGTCAATGGCCCCAAATCTGGAAATAATACCTGCATCTACCGCACGTTGAGGTACCTGTCCGGACGCATCCCATTGGCTTTGAAAATGCGATGCCTGAACTGTAAGCTTATCCAGGTTACCCAGTTTTTGGTTGTATTTGGCAAAGAGGTTGATACGATGAAAACCCTGCGGACTGTCAAAGGGTCCATCTGTAGCATTGTAATCTGCCGCTGCGTATGCATCACTTCTTTCACTGTCAGAAAGTTTCACCATAGCCATAGTCCTGAATGTATTGAATTGACCGGCTTCTACTGAGACTACATTTCTGTCAATTTTTTCTTTCGTTGTAAAGGCTACATGTCCGGCTGTTGCAAAATTGCCTTTGGCAACATCGTAGGGACCCTTTCCATAGGAAATGTCATTTACGGTTTCAGGAATCACAAAATGCAAATCAGCATATCCTTGTCCATGGGCATGAGAAACCATATTGACAGGCATGCCATCTACGGATAAATTCAAATCCGTACCGTGATCAATGTCAAAACCTCTTAAAAATATTTGTTCTGCCTTGCCACCTCCTGCATGTTGACCGATAAAAAGGCCAGGCACCATCCGCATCAATTGCTGGGAATTCTGCACCGGCTGATGAACGAGGTCAATCTTGCTCACCAACGCAGCTACTTCTTTGCTTTGATGGATTTCCACGCGGTCCAGTAAAAAATCCCGATCCTTCATCACAACCATTACAGGCTGATCCAGATTCACCAATACCCAAGGATCTGCCTCATACACCATGTGATAAAACACCAAAGTATCGCCTTCTTTACATGCCTCCATCCAGAAATTTCCATTTTCGTCGCAATGGGCATGTCTGTCACTATTGCGATTGCTTACTACTACCTGAGCGATGCCCTTGCCTTGCACATCGGTAATTCTTCCGGATATAGTTTGTCCAAATACAGGCCCCATCAACAAATAAAAAATCAATGTCCAATTTGCTTTCATTGTACAGAATGTTTGAGTTAATTAATTGTTTTTATGGAACTTGCTACTAAGGTACAGCTTTCTTTTTATTTAGCAAGCTGAAAACAATATTTAGATTCAGCGCTCAAAAACCCATAGACATTGATAACAATGAAGCACTTTCAGGTTTTTTAAATTCATTACTCCAATAATTCATCCAGGTAATCTGAATGTTTTTTCCCAATTTCAAACCGATGGACAATTGGTTCAACAATATGACCCTTTCATCAGCTTCGCCCAGATTGTTGTAAAATTCCCTGTTGCCGGTTATGGCGCCGGTTTTGAATTCCACAACAACGCCAATGTTTTCTTTCAACCCGGTATACATCAAAGTACTATACATTCCCACATCAAGGTTCATGGCATAAGATGTAGTCTGTGTCCCCAATTCCGGCAAATCAAAGCCCAGCCTGGGTTGAAGCCTTACCCTGAAATCCATATTGTGATCAGGTTTATTCCAATAAACAATCGGGTAAGTCGCATGGATAACCACGTTGCCGCCTCCAAACAAAAGTCGGTTTACGGCTGAGGCTTCCTGATTTTCTAGTTGCGATACTTCCTCATCTTCTTTCGGAATCTTGCCTACACCCAACAAAGTACCTACACCCACAGCTACAGCCCCAAAATAATCATTGTACACATCCGTGTAAAATGTGTATTGACCAGAGACGGCCTGCAGACCCAAACGTATGTTTCTTACTCCAATGGTCTGGGAATCATTGACAGTGCCATGGTACATTTCAGCATCGGTAGCATTCCTTACCGGAAAAAAACTAAACTTATTGGCAGTTCGGTACCTATACCTGAGTTCATTGGCCTTGTGGCGCAACCATTCAACCGCCTGCAAGCCTTTGGCTCGCTCCATTTCTGCCTCGCGATCCGTATTGGTCATGATCTCATTGCCTTCCTCATCAAAGGGCCAGGCTTTAAGCAACGCAATGCAACTTTGCTGGTAACGACTGCTTACTTCGGCTTCGAGGCTCACCGCGATGCTGTCCAGGCGATAGGCAGTAATTTTGTAAAATCCTTCCATATTCACCGGATATTGGGTGTCCATGGCCAGGTTCGCAGTGTATTTTCGAATCAGACTTGCCTTTTCCTCTTTTGTGGAGCCTGAAAAATACAAAGGAGAAAGATTTTGTGCATTTATACAATCAAAGCCAACTGTGATCATTAAAATAGCCGTTCCTGCTCGAACTTTCATAATATTTATTGGTCTTTCGGTGTTTCCTTTTCAATATGTTTGAAATTGATACACATTCATTATAAAGATGTGCAAAATGTCGCCACCGCATGTAATAAATTTGAATTCTTTTAAAAATCAGAATTATTATCTAAGGGTCACAGAAAAACGCGATGGAAGTTCAATTATTTCAATTAAAATTAAATATTTCATTTTCAACCCATTATTTAACATTTCTTACCCAAAGGCAAAGGCTAAAAAAATATTTCCATTTCCTGGGACCTATGCCTCATATGCAAAATATTATTTATCTTTGTGTTCCTAATGGAAGGGTCTCGTGGCCGAGCGGCTAGGCAGAGGTCTGCAAAACCTTCCACAGCGGTTCGAATCCGCTCGAGACCTCAAGGGGGCGATGTTACTTACTCGCCCCTTTTTTATTTTACCCTTACCCCTGACCTTCTCCCAATTTCTGTTATTTTAGCCTTGTCTTTCTGATATAGAGAGGCTCACACTTTACCACATAAAAATAAAAATATATGCAGTCCAAAGCTACTACGGTTGCCGCTTACCTCGAAGAGCTTCCGGAAGACAGAAAGGCACCCATGAACCAATTGTACAAGCTTATCAAAAAAAATCTCCCGAAAGGATTTAAGGATACGATGAGCTACGGCATGATTACTTTTGTTGTGCCCCATTCACTCTATCCGGCCGGTTACCATTGCGATCCCAAACAGGAACTGCCCTTTCTTTCTATTGCTTCCCAAAAACAATTTATTGCAGTATATCACATGGGCATCTATGGTGATCCCGGCTTACTGGAGTGGTTCATGGAAGCATATGCCGCACTGGGCATCGGCAAACTGGATATGGGTAAGAGCTGCATTCGATTTAAAAATCCTGCCAAAATCCCGTATGACCTTATCGCAGAGCTTGCGGCAAAACTTACACCGCAGCAGTGGATTGCCCTTTACGAAAAGAACTTAAAAAAATAATCAGGATTACTTTATAGGAAGATATTGCACAAGGCGACAATCCAGGCAAAGGCTCTATTCTGCAATTTTGCCATTGTATTGATTCATCGTGAATTTAAGTCCGATGGCGGCAAAACTCAGACAGGCTGCAGCCGCTTTTTCTATAATGATCTTTAATTTCGCCATCTCTTCGCTCTTCCACTTTCCCAAAACAAAGTCGACTTGTTCGCTTTTATGAAACTGATTGCCAATACCAATCCTCATGCGGGGATAATCCACCCCTCCAAGTACTTGCTGGATATTTTTCAAGCCATTGTGCCCCCCATCACTGCCGGTGTCGCGCATGCGAATGGATCCAAATTCAAGATTGAGATCATCTACCACCACCAATAAATTTTCTTTGGGAATTTTGTGCTTTTGCATCCAGTAATGGATGGCCTTACCACTGAGATTCATGTAGGTGGTAGGCTTGATCAACACCAGGGTCCTGCCTTTGTGCTTAATCTCTGCTACATAAGCCTGACTATCGAGTTTCCATGCCCCATTGTGGGCAGCAGCGAGGTGTTCAACTACGTCAAAACCGATGTTGTGACGGGTGTGTTCATATTCCGCTCCTATGTTGCCAAGTCCTGCTATAAGGTATTTCATCGGATCAAATGCTTGCGTTGATTTAGAAAAAATTCCTGACCACCAGGACATCTTAATAGGATCTTTCTTTTACATCTTCAATGTAATTGATGAAGGCACGATTAACTACCCGTACACCGCCGAGTGTAGGATAGTCGCCGGTGAAATACCAATCACCTTTGTCGTTGGGACAAGCTACATGAAGGTTATCTACCGTTTGGAAAATTACATCTACCTCCGGTTCTATTCCCTCTGCAGTTACCAGCTGGGCAATGCGTTTGGAAATTTCATCCTCTGTAAAGGGTTCGTAGATCTTCTGCACATGATTGACCATTTCCTCCAATGGCTTCAGTTCTTCTTCTTTACAGAGTCGGTACACTTCATCAATTAAAGATTGCTGACCGCGTTCTTTCAATAATTCGATGGTGGCTTTGAAGGCGATGAACTCGCTCATCCTGCTCATATCTATTCCATAACAATCCGGATATCGGATCTGGGGCGCAGAAGATACGATTATGATGCGTTTGGGTCTGAGTTTCGACAAAATATAAATGATGGAATCCCGCAGCGTGGTTCCTCTCACAATGCTGTCGTCTATGAGTACTATGGTATCGACTTCGTTTTGTACAATGCCATAGGTAACGTCATAAATGTGGGATACCATTTGGTTTCTGGCACCATCGTCTGCAATAAAGGTCCTCAACTTTTCATCCTTTACCGCCAGTTTTTCAGAGCGAACCCTCATTTGTAAAATCTGATTAATGGCATCCATATCAGATGTATCTTTTAAGGCAGCAATTTTTTTTGCTTTAAGTTGATTCAACTCTTCATTCAGGCCCTCAATCAGACCAAAAAATGAAACTTCGGCCGTATTGGGAATAAAGGAAAAAATGGTATGTTCAAAATCATGATCCACGGCTTCCAGGATGGTGGGTGCCAGCAATCTGCCGAGGTTCTTTCTTTCCAGGTAAATATCGCGGTCGGTTCCCCGTGAAAAATAGATACGCTCAAAAGTGCACGATTTTCTTTCGGTCACTTCCTTGATGTTTTCCTCACTGATTTCGCCATTTTTTTTGATGATCAGGGCATTACCCGGTTGCAATTCCTTCACCTGAAAATACCGGATATCCAGACAGGTCTGGAGAGCGGGACGCTCCGAAGCCACCACACAAATTTCATCGTCGTGGTAATAAAATGCGGGTCTGATACCGGCAGGATCCCTCAAAACAAAGGCATCGCCATGGCCGATCAATCCCGCAATGACATAACCTCCGTCAAATCGCCTGCTAGATCGGGTGAGGATGCGACGAATATCGAGTTCCTTTTCAATAAACTTATTTACCTCGATGTTGGAATAACCTTCGTGTTTGTACCAATCAAAAATTCTTTGAACCTCATCATCAAGGAAGTGACCAATTTTTTCCATGACCGTCACTGTATCGGAAACTTCTTTGGGATATTGTCCGAATGAAAGCAATTCATTGAACAGTTCATCGATGTTGGTAAGGTTGAAATTGCCCGCACACACCAGGTTGCGGCTGATCCAGTTGTTTTGTCTCAAAAAGGGATGTACGGTTTCAATGTTATTGGCACCATGCGTACCGTAACGCAAATGGCCCAGCAACAATTCTCCTATATAGGGCTTGTTCTTTTTTAGCCAGGCTACATCATTGAGTTGAGCAGGTGTACAATCACTAAAGTTTCCATAAATGGAATCAAAGAGATCTTTTAGATACGAAGAACCTATGGACCGGTGTCTCGAAATATATCGGTTGCCAGGGGGAATATCAAACTTTATGGTAGCCACTCCTGCTCCGTCCTGACCGCGGTTGCGCTGTTTCTGAAGTAAGAGTTGGAGTTTGTTGAGCCCGTACAAGGCTGTACCATATTTTTCATGGTAAAATTCAAGGGGCTTAAGGAGTCGGATCATGGCCAATCCACACTCATGCTTTATCTGGTCGCTCATATTGCCGTATGCATCAATGCTATGGGAAGAAAAGAAGCGCAAAGTTAATCATTTGCCTTTGCTTTGAGGATATTAAAGCAAACCGGGATGATTTTTGTTGCCGCCATATTTGTCTGCCCAATGACAATTTATTCAAATTGTATTATTTTTTAATTTATAAATATATGAATTACAATTTATTGTCAATAAATTCAGAAATTTTGGCGTCAATATTTTGAAAATATGTAATTAAACTTCTACATTTGCATCGCTTTAATGCAAAGCCTCCTTAGCTCAGCCGGTTAGAGCGCCGGACTGTTAATCCGTAGGTCCTAGGTTCAAGTCCTAGAGGGGGCGCAAAGGGTTCTTCGAAAGTGGAACCCTTTTTTTATTTTAACCGTTTTCAGAACTGTACATTCTACTGATATGATGGATATGAAAAGACTTTTTACTGCATTGGTGATCCTGGGTCTCACTTCATTATTACCCGGCAATTCATTGTTTGCGCAGTTAAAAAGCAAGGTGAAAGAAATTAAAAATGCGCTGTCCAAAGACCATGAAAGATTGGGCAATAGCAGCGTGCTTCTGGTTCCTCCCGAAAATTTTGCAAGCGTCAAAGGCTTAAATGGCATCATGCAGGAATCCTCCAATACCAGCATTATTGTTTTGGAAATTCCCGGATCACTTGAATCCACATCACGAATGTTTGGAGCAAATGCCATGCGAGAAAAAAACATCAATGTCCGGGTAGAAGAGGAGCTTATGATCAACGACTATCCCGGCTACTACATTGAGGCAGAGCAAGCCACCCCAACATCCGTCTATAAAAAATACATGCTTTCATTTGGTGTAGATTCTGTGACTGTCATTCTCAATGCCAGTTTCCCCAAGTCGAAGGAAGATTCTATAGGAGCATTGATTAAAAAATCAATCTTTTCCGTGGTCTACAGAAAGTTTTTGGGTGGCACCTCGACAGGGGTTGCCAATTACGACCTGGATTTATCCGGCAGCCCTTTCAAGTTGGCAAGGTCGGCATCCAATTCTCAGGTATTTACCACCGATGGCAAAATGCCAACCGAAAACCCCGATAAAACGGCACTGCTTTCTTCCCGATCCGAAGGCCGTCTTGAGTTTAGAAATAAGATAGAATTCGCCAACGACAGACTGAAACAATTACCGGGCATCATCAACTTAAAAATAGAACACACTGAAGAAAAAACCGTAAACGGACTATCGGCCGTAGAATTGGTTGCCTATGCAGAAGATCGCTACACAAAAGAAAAAAAGCTGATCTACCAGCTGATGTTTTTCAAAGACTATACCTATTACCTGGTCATAGGCACTTGCAGTGGAAATTTTGATGCCAACCTGGAACAATTCAAGAAGGTAGCCCACACCCTTCACCTTCAGTAGCAATCAAATCATTCTCGCGTCAAAAGGAAAGGGCACCCGGTCAACGATCGCAATTTTGGTAAAATCCGGGTGCATCGGATTGAGCAGATAATTGTAATCGCCCTGCGTTACTACCGATGGCACTTGCATCACGGAAAAGGCATTTTCGCGCACAAAGTCGTCCCCCCATTTTTGGGTGGAAGTGGGAAAAGGAAATACTTTCCAATCCTCCGGCAATGCTTTTTCATCTATTTTTTTAATGGCTACCTCAGCTGGAATGTCAATGGTCAACATCATAAAATCATCGGGTAACATACCAAGGGATAAATGCACCGCAACCTCCGCCATAGCCAACGAACGATTGCCCGCTGTATAAACCATTTCGATGCCCGCTGAATTCCACCTGGCTCCCTTTAAGGCAGCACCTACACCCGATAAAGTATCGGCAAACCTCGCTCTGCTCAACCTAAATACCTGCATGCCGATACTGGGATATAGTTGAATCATGTCTGCAATATACTACGCCACCATAGAGCATTAAAAACAATAGGGTTATGTATAAGGCACACATCAGACAAAGATGCCGTAATGAAGCCTGGTGAGCTCACCCAAAACCATCTCCTTGCCGTAGGATGAAATCAACAGCTCTTTGGGCTTATACCCGCCCAGGGCGTAACAAGGGGCGTTTAGCCAGAGCTTGAATTTTTCTACATCTCCAAAAACTTCGATGCCCATGAAGGTAACCTCGGCCATCTCTATGATTTTTTCGGAATGGATGGAACTGAAAACATGCTGACCCGATGCCTTGTAACGCTGCAACGTTTTGGAAGAAACACCCAATACCTGCACCCAATCTGACTCTTGCAAGGGCACGTAAGCTGCCAGTATCTCAAATAATGGGTGGGGAATGCCTGACCTGATGGCCTCAATGATTTTCATTTTGTCTGCAAAAAAACGAGCAAAATCAAAGCCGGAACCCTTGGCAGCGGACCTTTTGGAGCTCTCTTTGTGCAAATAAAAAGCTGCCGACTCTTCTGCCCTCATTGCCGCCCTATTTTCAATTGATTTACCCATAACAGACATTTGTCCACAAATTTAAGACATTTGTCTCAATAAATCAACACCCCATCATTATTTTAAAAAGTATTTTCACCATACAATGACCCATTTGATAGTTTGCATCGCCCCCTCAGCATCTTGCAGTTGCATTAAATAAAGGCCACCATTGAATGAAGTCAAATTCAAATTGTAACTATTGGTCGGTGCATTTTGATACCAAACCAATTTACCGCTGCTGTCATACATCTTTGCGCTTTTCAAATCATCCTTCAAAAACAAGATGTTTTGGTCGCTCACAACTACCCACTTCTCCAGCTCAAAGCCGTGGTCTGCAGTAGAAGTGATACAGGCTGCTTTTGCACTTTCATTGTCCATACAGTCCATTACATTTCCTGATATATTAACATAGGGAGACCCTAAATTAACGACCAGATCACAAATAGCCGGATAGGAACAGAAGGATATTTTGGGGTTATCAAGAAAACCCACCCTGTTTGGAAATTCAATAAAATCATCTACAAATGCTTCCACCTCATTCAAACGGTCTATATTTTCCAATTTGCCGTTTTCAACCAAAAAGAGACCGGTCATCTCTTTTGATACAGGCAGACCATTCAGCGTAACCAAATCCGGAATTCTAGTCAGGGAAATAGATTTTGCTTCGGTATCTGCCATTGGTACAAAATCCCGAATATTCGGGCAATCTCTGATGTACAATAAATTGATTCTTTGTTTACTTCCCTCAAAACCTTGGAGGGAAAGCGAGTCTATGTTCCAAAAGGACAAAGCATTTATTTGGCGAATACCCTCAACACCACTACAATCAAACTTTTTTCGGTTAAAAATCCTGATGTTCTCTATGCTATCTAAAATAAAATGATCCAGGACTCTTGTAAAACTTGAAAGACTGTCATTCACTTCCAGATCATATTGATACCACAATTTGAACTTTGCACCTGAATATGAAATATTGCCTGAGGTTGCATGGTGACGAATCTGTGCATTGCGTTGAATAACAACATTTAGCAATGTGTCTGTTTTAACATAAAAATTAAACAAACTGCTAACATCCAATTTTATTTCAGTCAATTGTGGATTTTTCTCCACAAATATTCCATCTAAAACCGCCTTATGATCCTCAGCATTTTGAAACGATACCTTTTTTAGATTTTGGTTATTCTTTACAGCATAACTATAAACTAAATTTCCGGCTGGCATAATAAAACTATCAATATGTGATTTTATAATATTCAATGTCAACATAGTATCAAAAACTTCAAACAATCCATCAATAGCCGTAAAGTCTCCGGTTATAGTTATTGATCCTAAAAATTTTTGACAATTCCCCTGTGTGACCCGAAAGGAATCAAGATCCTGATTTTCATTGAATATTAAATTCCCGGAACATTGACCTTTCAATAATTTGGAACAACCCATTAATGCAACCAAGGTAAAAGTACTTATCCATGTAATTTTTCTAAATATTGTCAAAAAATGACAAGTAAAATTATCTAAGCGCAAAATATTTATTTCAACTATCCTCATATCAATAACAATTAAAATAATATTCTGTGGAACACTTTAGAATTGAACCATCTGCTCTATAAACCTCCAATACAACATTGCCAGCGAAATTATAGGAAGGTGCAGGACCTCGAGCATTTCCGACATAAGTAGAACTGGAGGGGCTGTTTACATCAAAAGACGGAACAATACTACCACCAAATGGATTACTTGGATTGTTTGGGTCGTAAAATTTCACATAGCTCTCTTCACTGCATCTAACATAAATATTACATTCTGAATTCCACTCAGGGTGTGCGTCATTAGCCACACCACAATAAAAGTAAAAAGTGCATACATCACAACTCACCACACAGCTTTGACAGGGACTTGGATCCCAGTTGTCAATGCAAATCTGAGGGGTCGGAATCAATTGTCCAAAAGCATTAACCGCGAAAAGAAAGAAAGAAAGAAAGAAAGAAAGAATCGTTTTCATAATAAAAGTGTTTAGGTTAGGAATAATGCAAAATTATATTATTTATTATTACACGTGAGAAATATTTTATTTTAATTTTTCATAATTCATGCATTGTTTGTAAAATATTAAATCAACATGTTGATTATTAATCAATTATAAATGTTAAGCGGATAAGTTTTATAATTATAAAAAAATAAAAATGATATCAACTATGATATACTCCTTTGATATTATTTCAAATAATGCCTGAATGGCAATGAAAATGGCGGAAAAAAAAACACCGCTTTTAGTTGATAAAAAATGATACTTTTATACTCCTACCACCAACTTCCGTTGGTAAATCTTACCCCCCACCTTCAACCGATACGTGTAATTACCCGGTCGCAAGGCTTGTTTAACAACGTCTACCTCCATCGTATGGGAGCCTTTTTCTATGTTTTGGTTGAGCAATGTGCGAATGACTTGCCCACCTTCGTTGAGTATCTCCAAAATGGCCGGACCTCCCTGGTTGACCGAATACCGGATAAGTAAGATACCTTTTCGTTGTTCATCCATCCTGTGACCCAACAAGGCTCCAAAGTTTTCGGTTCCTATCGCTGCAGCTTGTTGGGGCAGCAGTCCGGGCAGGCCTTCTCTTTCTTTACCGACAATAAAGTCTGTTACCTCTTTGGGCAGTCCAAACCATTGGCCTAACACGGAAGCATAAACATCCCTGAAATCGGTTTCAAAATAGGGATCTCCATATTGATCCACCTCCAGAAGATTGGTAGGATTGCCCACGATGTCTTGTCCCAGATCCTTGGCAAACATAAGCATAGGACCTCCTGTGCCGTGGTCTGTGCCTTCCGATCCGTTTTCATATATGGTTCTGCCAAATTCTGAAAAGGTCATGCCCAATACTTTGTCGTCCATCTGTCCTTTACCCAAGTCGTCGTAAAACGCTTTGACGGCAGAGGATAAATTGTTGAGTAAGCCTAGGTGTCTGTCCAATTGTTCAGCGTGGGTATCAAAGCCATCGATGTAAACCAAATAAACCTTGGTACCCAATCTGCCTTTGATAAGCCTGGATACAATCGCCAATTGCTGTGCGAGGTTACTATTGGGATAGTTTACTTCATTTCTGCCCTTATTGTAGGCCTCACTGATGCTTTGACTGTATCTAAAGGCACTGTTGGCTACCTGTCTCAAGTAAAACAATTCGCGGTCCCGAGGACCTTCACCCAGTTGATCCAGAGCGTACAGCTGACCGCTGCTGGCAAGTTTGTAAAATTCCTGAGGACTGCTCACGGCCAGGGCCAGACTCACTTCGTCTCCCTGAAAGATCAAGTCGGTTTGTACCCCAATCTGCATGGCAGGGGGCACTGTAGGTTGTGCATCAAAATAAGCAGGTAAGTCGTGCTGGATGTAGCGTCCGATCCAACCCGTGTTTACATACTCATCGGTATCAGAAGCAGAAGCCCAAATATCAGAAGACCTAAAATGGGAATAATTGGGATCAGGATATCCCACATTGTGTATGACTTTCATCTTGCCGTCATTCCACATGGGCTGCAGATCGATCATCCTGTTCGACATGCCGGTTTTGGCATCTAAGGCCCAGAGATTGGCTTCTGTGATGCCCAAGGTAGGACGGATGTTGTAATATTCTGAGTTGAAACGGTCTATGACCATATTCAGTCCATCGTTGCCTCCCCGCATTTGAATCAATACCAAAACACGGTCAGATTCCAGCGCAGACAAAGGGGCCATTTTCCAGGCATTGCCCAATGCATACACCGGCACCCCTCCCAAAGTAGCTGCCATCCCGGCCGTAAACAAACCGGCGGATTGCAAAAAATCCCTTCTGTTCCAGCCTTTGTGCACTTCTTCGTGAGCAGATGCATCCACAATGGTTTTTCCTTTTCTTGTTTTTATATCCTTTTCACACATCTTCTCGCGCTTATGATAATTGAAACTCTGGCAATTTCACCAGGAATTGTAAAAGGTTTCCCACCTGAAAGGGAGCTTCCGCCCAATTGAGATTCCATGACCCATCTTCGAAGTAGTTGGCCGGTATATCGCTCTTGAAATACAGCACCGCTTTATCCAGCAAATCGGCATCCAGCGGACTACCCAGGAAATGCAGGACCAAGGCTTCTGTGATGTACGGTGCGTCATTGATGTTGCCATCCGCCAGGGAGATCGCCAACGCCCTTAATTTTTCCCGGTTGTTGGCATTGGTAATCGTATTTACGATATCCCGGCTGTAATTCCAGCGTCGGGTCAGGGTGTTTTCATTGATCCATTCTTCGTGTCCGGGCCATCCAGCTACGTTGATGGGATTGAAAATTTCCATGCCCAGACTGGCGCAAGCCGAACGGATGGTACCGTATTTTTCTTTGATGAATTCCGTCTCTGCTCCAGTAGCCCTGATCATATCCATAAAACATTCAACCGGGCTTTTGATGATGGCTCCCATCACCGCTTTGTCAAAAAAGTGCGCACTCTTAAACAAGGCTTTTAGAACGGGCAGCAACTCCCAATTGCTGGCTATAAAAAGACTCGCCAAATCAGCTACAAAGTCATTGTCTATCTCACTTTTAACAAAATACCGGTATAGTTTGCCACATATAAAAGTGGCTACCTGATCTTTTCTTTCTGTAAATATCAGCTGGTGTACTTCGTCATAACCCCAGTTGCCCACCTTGCCAAAAATTATTTTATTGGTCTTGTCGTGCTTGCTGCTGTTGAAAGAAACATTATCACAAATATTGGGATTGCATTTGTACCCGGTAAGTGCTCTGGCAACCTCCACCACATCGTTTTGGGTATAGCCATTGTTTTCACCCATGGTAAACAATTCCATGAGTTCCCGGGCATAGTTTTCGTTGGGTTTGCCTATTTCGTTGTCGTTGCCATTGAGGTAATCCAGCATAGCCGGACTCTTGCCAATGGCTTCTACAAAAGTTCTGAAATTACCTACACAGTGCTTATTCAACAAAGAGTAATAGTTCCACAGATATTTGTTGCAATAATAAACCGCAAGTTCCGTCACAAAATGATTGTGCCAAAACAGCACCAGCTTCATGCGCAGCCCGTCGCTCAGCATTTCATTGTACATCATATCAAAAAGCTCAGTGCGGTGTTCGCCAACGAGATCGGGATCGTTTTCATAGGTCTCCGCTGTATAATTGGCCCAAACCGGAGAAGCCGGCAATGCCATATTTTTGACACCATCCAAAGTACTCTCAACCCAATTACCGGGATCCTGAGCCAGTGCAGGACCGATTTGTTCCGGTCTGGGACCAAAACCCAGTCGCCTGTAAAAATGAATTACCCGCTCCTTGTTCCAGGGCTGGTCAGGGGTAGGCACATAAGGTGTGAGACTTGCCATTTGTGGTGAAATACTTTTTTGTGCAATTTATTAAAATTCAACCAACAAAAACAAAATACTTCATTAAATTTACGATACAAAATAAAACATCGTCTGATGCCGGGTAGACTGCTACTTCATTTCATCCTTCTTTTTTGTGCTCAAATTTCATGGTCACAAACTATACTCTTTGAAGAAAACTTCAACGATTGCGTCTTATCCGATCGCTGGACCGTGAGTCTGGAGGGAAATCAGAATGTCAGATGGGCAGTAGGCACACCCACCAACCCAAAGTCAGACAGTTCCACCATCGATGGCAGTTGCATGCTTTACATTGATGACGATCTTACCGGCGATAAGACTCCTGCCTATGTACTTCGATTTTTTTCCGGTTGGTTTCCTACCAAAGGTTATACTGCCATAGGTCTGGGTGCCCAGGTCCATTTCAGAAGAGATGGCGAGGAAGTTTTCAGAATTTACGCAGATGATGGCAGCCAACTGCATTTGATCCGCGAATACAAAGGAAAAAATTATTCAGGCACCAAGTTTAGTGAATATGTAGATTTAAATGCCGACCTCAGCTTTTTTGCTTCCGATAGCCTCAGATTGGTCATCGAATTTGATGACAAAAGCAACTGGGGTTGGTGGGCAGCCATCGACAATATCAAAGTCACAGCCAGCGGAGAAGGTGGTGAAATCATCATGGGAGAAACCTTCAACGACTGTACACTGCCACAGGGATGGAGTACAGAAATTTTAACGGGTGTTGACGATTGGAAAACCGGCCTGTTTACCGATGGTAAGTCGATCGACGGCAGCTGTTTTTTATTTTTCAATGATGATGTATTGGGCAAGGATGCCCCCCTATCCAAACACCGCATTTACACCCCATTTTTTGATGGAGACATATATGAAAGGTACATTCTTACTTATGATTTCATTTTCAGATTTTATGAAAAGAGTGAATACTTCCAGCTCTATGTTGACGATGGTACATCGTGGAAACCGGTCAAAACGTATTCAGCCGATTTTGGTGGACCCAACGTAGACCAATCCCTGCCCGACACCATTGAACTTTCTGCCTATAAGAGCAAGCGCATGCGGTTGATCTGGGAATACAATGATGGCGGCTGGGCATGGTGGCTCGGTATGGATAATGTCAAAATAACCGGATTGGGGCGCATCAATGACCGCTGCGCCAAAGCCATTGATATCAGCACTGCCTCGTATTGCACCGAATTCAACAATCAATATGCATTGCCTGATGACGAATGGCAAAATCCGGAATCGGCTTTTGGCTATTTGTATTACACCTATACACCGCCCACAACAGCTTTGTATCAAATATCTACCCAATCCGCCTTTAATGACGTTGTTCAGCTGGCCAAGGGCAATTGCGATTCTCCGGAAGTAGTGGAAAGCAGAAACAGGGATGAATACGGCTTTGAAGGAGAAAAACTGATTGCCCAATTGCAAGCAGGTACCCAATACTTCATACGGGTAGCCGGCAAACAAGCCGAGTTTGGTTTGGCTTCCGGAGCCGGTTGCATTCGGGTAAGTCCTGCTCAACCGGTACAACAACCTCCTTTTGATTTGTGCAGCCAGGCTAAAGTCTTACTGGAAGATCTGGCGTGCGAGATTGCGACCAATAGTCATGCCGCTACAGAAGGCGTATTGCCTGTTACCAATACAAGGTCAAGGGCCGATATCTGGTTTACTTTTACGCCCTCATCCAACAATGTATACACATTTACTACGCGAAGCAATTTTGCTGAATCGATTGCCCTCTATACCGGTGATTGCAGTCAACCTGTGGAGCTTACATCTAGCTATGAAGGTGGCTCTTTAAAATATGGTCTTGAAGCAGGCACTGTTTACTACATTCAGATTACTTCCTATTTTTCAACCCTCGAAGGAGAGGTTTGCCTGCAGGTTAAGGTGGCCGAAACCATTCAGCAACCGGCCATTAACTGCCAGAATTCTATGGGCATACTTGTCAATGGACAGTGTACTTCGACCAATAATGAAGGCAGACCCTTTAGTGGAAAATTACCGGCATGCGAAGTTTACATAGATAGCGATGTTTGGTTTAGTTTCAAAGCTACGCAAACCGGCCTCGCCTATGTGCGCATCAAAGCCGGTTTTGAATATGTGGCAGCCTTGTATTCCGGTAATTGCAACAATTTAACCTCTATGTTTTGCGATCGTGAGGTACATTATTGTGATGGTTATTTGGTTTTCGATCACCTCACACCCAATGCCATCTATTATTTGCAGGTAGCATCCAAAAAAACGCAGACCGGCTATCGTCGGGGTGATATCTGTGTAGAAGTAAAGGATCAAAAACCCAATTATGAACCCCTTTCTGTTTCCGTCGGCCAGGAATGCATAGTACATGGTGCGGTCAAAATAAGTCCCGTAGGTTCAGGTGGCCTGCCACCCTACTCTTATTATGGATCAGGAATAAATACTCCGGTAAAATCCGGCGATCTTATCGTATGTGAGGTTACCGATGCAGATGGTTGTGTAAGCACCGTACAAGCCACCACTCAAAACTGTGACGATGTAACCTGCGCTCTTACATCGGTTACAACAGCAACAGCACCCTTATGTGCCGGCCAAAATACAGGAAAAGCGACCATAGTGGGTGAGGGAGGACTACCTCCTTACCAATACCATTGGTCAAACGGCACGGCAGGTGAAGAAGTCGATGACCTGGCCCCGGGACAATACACCGTCACCATGACAGATGAGGGAGGCTGCGAGATGATATCCTCCGTTACCATAGATTCTATTGCTGCCATCACCATGGAAGCAGAACAACAAGCCATCACTTGTCCGGGAGGAGCAGACGGCTCCATCAGTGTCGATGCCATGGGAGGCACACCGCCCTACACTTATATTTGGTCTAATGGAAAAACCGAAAACAGCTTGAACGATTTGGCTTATGGCCCTTATCAATTGACAGTTACCGACGTCAATGGCTGTGCAACTTATTTTGATTTTAGCATAGAGGAGCCCCTGCCCTGGTGGCTGCCCACAGACAGCACACAGCTGACCATAAGTAACACAGAAAACGGGTACATTGGTTTAAGTATTTATGGTGCCACACCTCCTTACCAGTTTTTGTGGTATAGAGACGAACTGCCAACGGAATACGAAGAACTCATTTTAAATACAAGAGTTCCGGGTGAATTCAAACTTGTAATAACAGATGCCAATGGCTGTACTTATGAAAGTGATAGCTGGGTGATCAACAACATCAGCAGTATCGCTGATCAGAAAGATGAAGAGATGCTGGCGGTTTTCCCCAACCCTGCCATCAACAATCTTTGGATAAGGTTGCTCAACAAAAAAAATATTGAAGAAATCTATTTAACCAATTTACAAGGCATAGTCCTGAGGGTGCCTACTTTAAAAATTGAAAACGGGCAATATCAATTTACCGTGTCAGATTTACCACAGGGGGTATATTTTATCCACTGTAAAATCGGCAATCGCTGGTTCCATCCCAAATGGGTGAAAGTCAACTGATGGCCGCTACCTTAAACAATTGAATGCAAGACTGATCTTTTAATATTTACCTGAACTTAAATTTTATACAGAATGACCACACAGGTAATCATCACACTTTGTATTCTGTTGTTGATTGCATATGTTTTCGACATCAGTGCATCCAAAACCAGGATTCCTTCGGTTGTTTTACTTTTGTTACTTGGCTACATTGTTCAGCATTTAACGGCCTGGTTCGATATCCAAATACCCGATATGTCATCCGTATTACCCATCCTTGGCACTGTTGGATTGATCCTCATTGTCCTGGAGGGGTCGCTGGAGTTGGAACTCAACAGGGATCAACTTCCCTTCGTAAGAAAGACCTTCATTTCTGCTTCTCTACCGCTCGTTTTGATATCCATTATTGCCGCATACGTGATCCAATATCTTGATGGAGGCAGTTTTAAATCTGCTATCACCAATGCCATTCCGCTTGCCATCATCAGCAGTGCCATAGCCATTCCCAGTGCTCACCACTTAAGTCAGGCAAACCGCAACTTTGTAATTTATGAAAGTAGTTTTTCTGACATCCTGGGTGTCATCCTCTTCAATTTTGTGGCCTTGAATGCAGTCATTGATGGCACGGCCCTGCTCCATTTTTCCGGTCAGCTTTTGGCCATGATCGCCATTACCATTATGGCGACCCTATTGCTGGCCTTCCTTCTGGGAAAAATCAACCATCACATTAAATTTGGCCCCATCATCCTGATGATCATTTTGATCTATGCCATGGCCAAAGAGTACCATTTGCCGGCCTTGATTTTTATTTTGCTGTTTGGACTCTTTTTGCGGAATGTAGATGAAGTGACAGCCTGGAAAAAGCTATCCTTCATCCAATCAGATGAGTTGGTCTCCGAAGTATCTAAATTAAAAGAGTTGACAGCGGAAGCCGCATTCCTGATCAGAACCTTGTTTTTTATTCTCTTTGGATTTCTCATCCAAACAGAAGAGTTGTTGAATCCGGATTCTTTTCCACTTGCTTTAGCCATAGTATCGGGCATAATTGCACTACGCTATCTTGTACTCAGGCTTTTGTCATTCCCTACCACCCCTGTTTTATTTATTGCACCAAGGGGACTCATCACCATTCTGCTTTTTTTATCGGTTCCTCTAGAAGATGTATCTGAGACCATCAACAAATCACTCATCATTCAAGTAATCATGCTGAGTGCGTTTATAATGATGCTGGGACTGATGTTTTACAAACCTAAACAGACAGCAGGAGAATAATCCTTACCTGAATTTTGTACTCACTCCACCGCTTGATTTTTATCACTTTTTTGGGTAGCTTACATTACAACTCTTTATCTGGTGTAATGAGAACTTGCCATAAAAAAAAGATGAAAGCCATTTATTATTTACCATTGCTGCTGTTTACTTCATCCTTATTCGCCTGCAACAAAGAAGCAGAGCATGAAAGCAACATTTTACCTGCCCTGAACAATGACACTAAAAACTCACTGATGTTGATGCGGGAAGAAGAAAAACTGGCCCACGACGTCTATGTTACCTTATACGAAAAATGGGGCTTGCCTATTTTCGACAATATATCGGCAAGTGAGCAACGACACACAGACGCCGTTCTGGATCTTCTGGAAGTAAGAGGCCTTAGCGATCCGGCCGCCGGACTTGGCAGAGGTGAATTCAGCAATCCCGATTTTACAGCATTGTACAAACAATTGGTGGAAAAAGGCAGCCAATCTTTGATGGATGCCCTCATCGTAGGAGCCACCATTGAAGATCTCGATCTCAATGACCTGGATCAATGGATGCTCAAAATCCAAGATGAAGATATTCTATCCGTATATAAAAATCTGGCCAAGGGCAGTCGCAACCACATGCGGGCTTTCTATGGTCAAATCACGAGCAGGGAAGGAGATTATAAACCTCAATACATTTCCCAACAAAAAATGGACGAAATTGTCAACAGTCCCAAAGAAATGGGTAGGATTTGATGGGGTCTAAAGATTTTATGCTTATACGAAATCAAAAAAATAGAATCGGAGTGCCACAGTGCTACTGATTCTATTTTTCCTTTTGCATTCGATCTAAACCAAAGAACATAGCCAATCCCATCGGGATGAAAATTAAGGCACGAACCCAAATTCTCGACAATCGCAAGGGTTCATTGAAAATCCACGGATCAATGATACCGGTAAATATAACCATACATACACCCCAAAAAAGCCCTCTTATTACCCAATTTTTCATTTCAATTACGAATTACTTTTTTCAATTAAAGATTAAAATTACGAATTGTGTAGTTTAGTTGCGAATTTCGAATTACCAATTCCAAATGTCTGCCTACGTGTGTCAGAAAACGTATAGCAGTCGTCGAACAGCCGTCAACGGACAGCGGTTTTCGGTCAGCGGACAGCGGTAGTCGGTCCGCAGTTGTTCGGTCAGCGGTTGCCGGACAGCGGTTGCCGGACAGCGGTTTTCGGACAGCGGTTGCCGGACAGCGGTTGCCGGACAGCGGTTTTCGGTCAGCGGTTTTCAGTCAGCGGATAGCGGTTGCCGGATACCTCTGTTACCCGGATGCTCCATTCCCCTACCCTTTTCTTGCCATCGGATGAAAATCCATAATCGTCTTGCGGAGGAATTCGGCATTGACATGGGTATAAATCTCGGTGGTAAGGATCGATTCGTGGCCCAGCATTTCCTGGACGGCGCGGAGATCGGCACCCATTTCCACGAGGTGGGTAGCAAAAGAATGGCGAAAGGTATGCGGACTTACCGATTTTAGGATGCCGGCTTTGGCGGTGAGGTCTTTGATGATATGGAAAATCATCACTCGGGTCAATCGGCTGCCTCTGCGGTTGAGGAAGAGGATGTCTTCGTCTTTGGGGTTGATGGCGGGTAGTAGCTTTCTCACCGTTTCCAGGTACAGGTCGATGTGTTTGATGGCGCTGCTGCCGATGGGGATGAGGCGCTCTTTGTTGTTTTTACCCACCACCCTCAAAAAGCCCTGATCGGGGAAATAGTGAGAGCGGCGCAGATTGACCAGTTCACTCACACGCAAACCACAGGCATAAAGCGTTTCCATCATAGCCCGGTTGCGCTGACCGGTGGGCTCACTCATATCGATGGCGGCAATGATGGCCTCTACCTCTTCGATGCTCAACACATCGGGCAGGTAGCGGCTAAGTTTTGGGCCCGAGATGCCATCGGTAGGATCGTCAGAGATGGCATCTTCCATCATGAGGTATTTGTAAAAGGCTTTGATACCACTCAGCATACGGGCACTTGATTTTTCACTCAAACCCAGGTCCGAGAGATACGATAAAAAATCTTCGATGTGGCGGGTCTTTACTTTTTCAGGCATGAGATCTTGCCCCTTAATCTCAAAAAATTCCACCAACTTATGCACATCACGCAGATAGGCCTCTATCGAATTTTTCGAAAGAGATTTTTCCATGAGCAGATAAGCTTCAAAACCTTTGATGTAGGGACTCCAAACCACCTTTGATATTTATTGGCTAAAGTTAAGGCAAATTTATGTTTATGTTTTTCCAACGGCATCTCCCCCCTAATGTTTCTATCCTGGTTATTTATATTACTATTATTTCAATATATATACACCTCATTAACTGTGCTTATTTTTTTTATTTTTGTTATTTTCTTTTAACATTTTTTATTTTTGTTATTTATATTTAACATTTAACCATTTTGTCATTTTAGTTAAACATTATTGATTTTTGATTATTTTAAAATCAAAAACTTACCTTTGTTGTTCTACCAGATAATTGACGATGGGAGAGAAATCAATGACAGACCTGGACCTACCGGCCCTGGAGGATGTGCTCAATACCAGTGCCCAGATCATAAGGGAAACCTCTTTGGATTTTACCCGCTATCTCCTCACATCATTGCTCGATCCGCCAAGACTGACGATCTTAAAAGGAGCCCGTGGTGTAGGTAAAACTACATTGCTGCTTCAGTTAGCTAAAAAAATGCAGAAGGCAAAAAAAACCGTTTACCTCAGCCTCGATCACATATTTTTTAGTCGTCACCTATTGTATTATACCATCTCTCATCTGCGAAAACAGGGTTTCACCTTTTTTGTCCTGGACGAGGTACACCGTTATAATGATTGGTCAACAGAGGTAAAAAACATCTATGATCATTTTACCGATATCACCATCCTCGCTACCTCTTCCTCGGCGTTGGATTTAGGCAAGGGTATGGGAGATTTGAGTCGAAGAGCTGTAGTCTACCACCTTCGGGGTTTGTCTTTCAGAGAATATCTGTCTTTTGAATACGGTTTGGATCTACCTGTATTTACCTTTGATGAAATCCGCAAAAACCAGGGTGACATCTACGACAGCTGGTACAAGTCGCACAATTTGGGCAAAAAATTTCAACATTACCTTATCAACGGTGTTTATCCCTATTATCGCACCTCGGGCAAAGCTTACCACCAACAAATCCTCAACACCGTTGGCAGGGTTACCGAAATCGACTTGCCGGCCATCTTCAATATTGATTATTCTACTACCCGTCAAGTAAAAAAGTTGTTGGCCGTGATGGCCGGCATTACACCTTTTACACCCAATATCTCAAAACTGGCCCGGGACCTTAGCATGAACCGTTCCTCGGTGCTTACGTATCTCGACTACCTGGACAGTGCCAGCCTTATCCATGTCTTGCGATCAGGCCTCAAATCGGATTCTGCTTTAACCAAGCCGGATAAGGTGCTCATCGAAAACACCAACCTCCACTACGCTCTGTGCTCCGGAAATATCAATCCGGGAAGTCACCGCGAAACCTATTGTGTGTATGCTTTTAAGGCAGCTCACCAAGTGTCTATGCCTGCACGGGGTGATCTACTCATTGATCAGCAATACACCATTGAAATCGGAGGTCCCGGCAAATCCTTTCATCAAATTGCCAATATGCCCAATCCCATCCTCATCCTGGATACCAAAGAAAAGGGTTACAAAGACACCCTACCCATGTGGATGTTGGGCTTGTTTTATTAAATAGATTGATAAATCAGGGGAGGAAGGGCGCAATGCATTGCGCCCCCACAGGTGTGGGTAAAAAACGGATGCCGGTTACCGGAGGCTTTTTGCCGATGCCAGATGCTCCGTTGTCGGTTGCCGGATGCTCCGTTGCCGGTTGCCGGTTGCTCCGTTGCCGGATACTCGGTTGCCGGTTGCCGGTTATCGGACAACGGTGCCGATGTTTTCGCCTTTTACAAGGCGCTCGAGGTTGTCGGGGT
>CALJKQ010000077.1 GCA_937973565.1 uncultured Saprospiraceae bacterium
GCACCTGACTCATAATCAGGTGGTCCTAGGTTCAAGTCCTAGTGGGACCACGAAATGTTGAAGGGAGTTGATCGTTAAAAATCAATTCCCTTTGTTTTTCAGGCAGTTATGAGAAAAACACCAAAAAGTTGATTTAAAGCAATCAACAAATATTGATGATAAAAAACCTCAGGTATAATCTATGCCCCATCAAGCTTATAAACCGCCAATGTATTCCAACAAGTTGGACTGAAAGGCCTGTCCGACAATGGCTTTATACCCCGATTTCAGGACAAGCTCTCGTTCTATTTGCTTATATAAAGAAATTTCATTGGTATTTATGCATTCATAACGACTTATCTGCATAAAATAATCGGGCAGTTTTTCCATGATTTGGGCTAATGATAGGTTACAATCCTGGCTATGGTTGGTAAGATAGATTTTAGTTTTACCCAATCGCTTGTCTCCTGTTTTTACTGCTACAATATCTCTTGGAAAAAGATGGAGTAACTGCCTTCCGTCAGGCAGTACAATGGGAGATTCCGGGCCAGTGTTTTTAACCTTAGCGTTGAATCTGTTGTCGAGAAAAGCACAAATTTTAATCTTATGTTCATTCCAATTCTTCCAGAAAGGTTTATTCATAATCAAAATCACTTCTTCATGCAACTCATTGTATATCCTTTTGGCATCTTCAAAGTCGCGAAAGCCTGTCGTAATGACAATGGGAGGAAAAGGTATTTGATTTTTTTTTAAGCTAATAAGTAAATCCAGAGAACTTCCTTCAATAATCTTAATATCCAGGAACAGCACATCGGCAGGCGTCTTGCGTATCAACTCATACGCCATAGTGATGCCATCTGCTTCACCTACAACCCGAATTTCATGGCTTGCATTTAATTCAGAGACCAATTCCCGCCTTATTTCATTTTCATCCTCTATAACTAAGGCTCTATATTTTTTAAATTTCATAATTATAATTATTCGGTAGATAAATAGTAACCCGGGTGCCATACTTTTTTTCAATAAAAAGATCCTCATAGCGTACCTCGATTTTACTTTGGTTATAAGCGTTTAAAATAGAAACCAAATCCCTCATAACTTCGGTACTTCCCTTTCTGTTTTTAATTATATTTTCCTCAATGGGTCGACCTTTACCATCGTCCTCTATGACAACAGTAACGCCATTGACATCCTCAATAAAATGCATGATTAGCGTATTCGCACCGACTCTGTTTCGAATTCCTTTTTCTACGGCATTTTCCACATGAATTTGCAGCAACATGGATGGAATGAGCATGTTGAGTTTCCCGTCTTTCATGTCGTTTATGAACTTAATTTGCAGCGTATTGCCAAATCTAAGTTGCTGGATGGAAAGATAATTCTTCACCAATTTGATTTCCTTAGAAAGGCTATGGTAGGCAAGGCCATGTTGTATATTTTGATATAAAATATCAACATTTCCGGCCATGCTGTCGATCATGGTGGCTGTTTCTACATCTTTTCTGTACTTGCTTTGCAACCAATGCAGTGCATTGTTTATAAAGTGTGGATTGAAGAAATTTGAAAGGGACCTCAACCGGTATGCATCTTTGTCTCTTTTTGCTTTTTCCATGGCAAGTTCAAATTCTGCCTCCATGCGCCTACTTCTCGAATACATTAGCATGAGAAGCAAGGGAATGGCAGTTATTGTCAGCACCAGTATCACCCAAAACGAAGTACGCTCGCTCAGTAGCTTGGGCACCAAAATAGATCTTTCCAAGACAAAACCAAGTTGGTTATTTTTATAACCCTTGATCAAAAGTTGATAATTATCCGGAGCCAGGTAGGCTATTTTAATGTTTTTATCTCTGGTTTGATCCGCAAAAAAGACGGTATCAAGCTTGCTATTTAAAACCAGTATTGTTGCAAACACATTGTTTTGCAAATGTGCATTCCCGGCAGCAGCCCATGCAATTTCCAACGACCGTTGACCCTTTGGCCCGGTCACAATATCGGCACCAGATTCAATTTTGGTATTACCAAAGAAAACGGACTCTAATGAAAGAGATGGAGGAGTGTTGTCAAAACGCAATCGGTCAACGTCTATCCTCAATGCACCTTCATTTGCTCCAAGCCAAAGAAAACCTTTGCTATCTACAAGCAGTGCATTTTGTTCTGAACCCTTTCCTGGAATGTCTTCGCCATACCACAGCGTATAGACACGTCGCCTTCCCTCTTTGTCAATCGGTGCAGACTTATCTACCAGGTGAAGCCCCTTTTCAGAACCCGCTATCCAATAGTTTTTATTTTCTGCCAAACTGCTAATTCTCGATTGGTCATTTCCGGGCAGTTGTATTTGTTTAAGATGATCAAATACAGAAAACTTTTTGATATCATAAATGTCAGGTTGCGGAAGAAAATACAAACCGGAATTAGCACCTATCCACAGGTCTCCACTGAAGTCAATTTTGGAAGACATCACTCCCAGAGACCTGGGGTTTTCAGAATTGACAAGCCAGGTAACCACAGTATCTTTTACAGGATCAAAACAAGCAAGGCCCTGAGATAATCTGCCCATCCACAGTCTGCCTTCCCGGTCTTCGGATATTGTCAAAACATTTTCAAGCATCAGCCCTTTTTCTCTTCCAACCATCAAATAATCATCCGGATCATCTGGATCGAATAGAAGCAATCCTTTGCCGGCCAGACCTCCTGCCATCCGACCAGACTTTAGGACTGTAAAAAAATAACCAGGGTTTACCTTCGATCGGAAACGCATTTTCTTCAATCTGTTCTTCTGAATGTAACTAAGGACGTTAAAATCAAAAGCCTCTTCAAAAAAGAATAGTTTTTGCAGATGATGGAAAGACCCTGGTAAGACGCGATTGTTTAGCAGCCGCTTATCAGTAGGTCTCTTAATACTTTTACCATCAGATCGGAAGAGCACACGTCTGAACTC
>CALJKQ010000078.1 GCA_937973565.1 uncultured Saprospiraceae bacterium
AAAAAAGGGATTATATTACAAATATAACCCCATTTTACCTTTGTGGTTTAAACTTTGTTTTGATTCCGGACTCTATCTTTCAGATCAGCCGGCGCTTGCTTGAAAAATAAAACGGCTTTAGTCTTTGATCTTAAGCTTCTTATCTCCAATCAGAACAATGAGTCCTCGTTGAATTTCTTTCAATTCGAGCGTGTATTCTCCTTTGGTATTATAGGTATAAGTAAAATTGGGTGCAGTTAGGATCATCCTTCTGCCATCACCCATTTCCATTACATACCTTCCGGCTTTAAGATCAAGGCCAATTTCAAAGCTTAGCTCACTACCTATTTTCTTGTCACCTGTAATTTTAACATACTTGTCGAAATCAGATTTTTTTGCTTCATAGCCTACCACCTGACGAAAGTGATCATTGCCGGGTAAACCTGCATTGTTGGAAAGAGCAAAGGCTGAGCATAGTAGCCCGGTTGCTGCCACCAGAAACAACAATATATACTCAAAGTACCTGAATATAAATGAGTGTGAACTGGAAAAAATAGACTGGTTTTGTGTGTAGATCTTTACATCCATGTAATCGAATTTTGGGATAAAATGTTAATCGGTACTACAAAAGTAATGGGCCTGCGCTTAAAAAACAAGGTTTGGACAACAATATTTTAAATAAAATTTAAATGCGTAAAAGCACTGCTTGTCAAAACATTGCATAATACATATAAGTAAATGATGATGTATAAGATATATAACAATAATCTGTATATACAAAAAATTTAAATGTGTTAAAATTTTCATATCATCTATGCGCGGGAACCAAATCAAGTGCTTTCATGTTTAACACATATCTTTTAATGTAAATAGAAATAATGTCACAGGAAAATCAAAGCGCCAACCAATTAAACATCGAATTATCAGAAGATGTGGCAGAGGGTATCTATTCCAATCTTGCAATTATATCTCACAATCAATCAGAATTTGTAGTGGATTTTATCCGTATGGTGCCCAATGTACCCAAGGCGAAGGTTAAGTCGAGGGTCATTCTCACCCCTCAGCACGCCAAACGATTGTTGCATGCGATGGCGGAGAATGTAAAAAAATATGAAAGTCAGTTTGGTGTTATTGAGCACCAGCAGGAGCAGCCTTATCCGCCGATCAATTTTACCCCTACGGCAATGGCATAAGCCATTACTCGAAAAGGTCCATTTGAATATTTTGTGAATACCTGGATATACCCAGGTGTTGGTATGCCTTATCGGTAGCTTCCCTGCCTCGCGGGGTACGCTGAAGGTATCCTTCCATAATGAGGAATGGCTCATGTACTTCTTCGATGGTACCGGCCTCCTCCCCTACTGCTGTAGCGATGGTGCTGATGCCTACCGGACCTCCTTTAAATTTTACAACGATGGCTTGTAAGATGCGGTTGTCCATTTCATCCAGTCCTCCTTCATCAACGTTGAGTGCCTGCAAGCCAAAGCTGGCAATCTCCTTGTCTATGATACCGGTTCCCTTTATTTGGGCAAAATCTCTGATTCTGCGCAACAGGGCATTGGCAATCCTTGGCGTACCCCTGCTGCGACGGGCAATTTCAACAGCACCTTCTTCATCGATGCTGATGCCCAAAATGTCTGCACTTCGATAGATAATTTTCTTCAGGGTGAGGTGATCGTAATAATCGAGCAGGCAATTGATACCAAAACGGGCCCTCATAGGTGAGGTAAGCAAGCCCATACGCGTTGTGGCACCTATTAACGTAAAGGGATTGAGTGTGATCTGGATGCTTCTGGCATTGGGTCCTGAATCGATCATTATATCGATCCTGTAATCTTCCATGGCAGAATAAAGGTATTCTTCCACAACGGTATTCAGTCGGTGTATTTCATCAATAAACAACACATCGCCTGTATCCAGATTGGTAAGCAGGCCGGCAAGGTCACCCGGCTTTTCCAGCACGGGCCCTGAGGTCATCTTCAAATTGGCCCCCAATTCATTGGCGATGATATGGGAAAGCGTGGTTTTACCCAGGCCCGGAGGCCCATGTAAAAGCACGTGATCCAGCGATTCACCGCGCAATTTGGCTGCCTGGATGAAGACAGAGAGGTTTTCCACGATCTTGGCCTGACCGGAAAAATCGTCTAAAGCTTTGGGCCTGAGGGCTCTTTCTACCTGTTTATCGTCGGGAGTAAAGCCGGATTGAGATGGATCTAAGTTTGGATTCATATGAGCATACCACAAATATAATGATATGTGTCTTTATAAATAAAAAGAGTCTCCCGGAAGTTCCGGAAGACTCTCGTAATTTTAAAATTCAAAATCAATTTTTCTCTTGAATTGGCTTGGCTGAGTAGTTGATCTTCAACTGATTGGCTTTACGCAACGCTGTTTTAATATCGCCGACGATACCCATTGTAACATCTCCATCAATTCTGAGTGAAGAAGTAACTTGACCCACCTGACTTTCAGGAACAGAAAGTCTGTGTTTTTCAAGAAATAATGGAATTTCGTTCATATCAGCGAACTTATCACCCAATTGAATGCGTGGTTTGGTTCCATATACCTGCTCGTATTTGGCTGTAGGCCTTCCGATGTAGATAAAGTTAACCAATGACTTGTTTTCCAACTTTGTCAATTGAGAAGCCTCTGGCGTCTTTACGGTCACCTTCAGTTCTGTATCTCTCAATTTGGTCACCACCATAAAAAAGAAAAGCAACATGAATACAATGTCAGGAAGAGAGGCCGTATTAAGTCCCGGAGCTCCCTGAGTTAATCCACTATCTTTAAATTTTGACATCAGATAAAGTTGTCTGGTTAATAATTTATTTTTCTTCTCCGAATGCCGTTGGCTCAGCCTCAGAAATGATCAATGGTATCGCCTCTCTTATTTCTTTCTTTTGGCTATCTGCAAGGAACTCAAATTCTTTGGCGTATTTTTTTAGGGCCATTTCATTTCTAAGTTCTGCATAGGCTGCCTGCAATTCGTTGTAAACGCGCAGGTAGGTCTTATACTTGGTACCTCTGTCGTTTTTAAGAGAAACGATTGCGTCTTGAGGACTTGTTGATTTATCGGACTCCTGCCTTGGATTACTAATAAACAACTTAGTATTTTCTTTTAGCATTTCAATGTCCATTGGTTTACCTCTTACCAACAACTGATTTTGAGCATTTACCAGAACTGAATAAAGGTTTCTGGAATTGGCCTTAAAATCAGGGGGTGGCTCTGTTGACCAGGGTGGTAGTTTTACCAAAAGTCCCTTATCTTCAGAAATTTGAGTTGTCACCAGGAAGAAAATCAACAAAAGAAAAGCGATATCTGCCATAGAGCCAGCATTGATCTCGCTGCTCATCCTGTGTTTCTTTTTCTTTTTTAACATGGTTACAATTATTTAAACATGTTTCTGATTTCCATTCCCACCATGGTCAGCAATGCACCGAAACAAAGGATAATCATTGACCAAAGTCCTGCTGAAATGAAGTTATTAACACCGTCAGATATTTTAAATTCCTGTATAACATGCCCCAATTTACCTGTAGTCTCTTTGGTTGCTGTGAAATACAATACCAAAAAGAGGCCAAAAAGTAAACCTGAAAAAATGAGCGTAGATTTAAGTGATTTTGGAAATTTCATGATGGTCCAAACACCAAAAATTACCAATAAAACAACTGAAATTGCCAACAGGAAAATGGTAAGGATCAAACCTATGTCGAAGTAACCCATTTGGGCCACTTTCTCTTTGCCCATACCTGCGAGGTCAGTGCCCACTGCATATCCGTCTGCTGCCATTCCTGAAACGGCTGCAATCAAAAATACAAGTGTAACAAATACTCCCGCGAGCATGGCAACTGTTGTGCCGTTTTTCGCAAAAAATTTGTACATAATCTATTATTTAATAAATTATTTAAAGATGTTGTGTCTTGACATTACTTCAACCAAGCCAATAGAAGCGTCTTCCATTTTATTGGTGATACCGTCGATTTTAGATACGATGTAGTTGTAGAAAATCTGAAGAATCATAGCTACAACCAGACCAAATACCGTGGTCAAAAGGGCCACTTTGATACCCCCTGCCACCACTGAAGGAGAAAGGTCACCGGCAGCCTCGATTCTATCGAAGGCCTGGATCATACCTACAACCGTTCCCAAGAAGCCGAGCATTGGAGCCAAAGCGATGAACAATGAAATCCAAACCAAGCCTTTCTCTAGCAAGCCCATTTGCACAGAGCCGTAATTTACGATCGCTTTTTCTACTGATTCAGGACCTCCTGCAGCATTTCTCAAACCTTCGAACAAGATACTTGCGGTAGGACCTGGAGTTGCTTTGGTAACTTCCTTAGCACCTTCAATATCCCCTTGAGCCAATTTCTCTTCGATACCTGAGATAAGTTTATCTGTATTAATGGTAGCAATATTCAAGGTGATGATTCTTTCAATGCAGAAAGCCAAACCAAAGATGAACGCAATCAATACCGGGCTCATCCATATCCAGTCACCTTCTATGAAGTACCTTTTTAATGTTTGGAAGGCGCCTGCATCTCCTGCACTGGCAGCAGCCGCAGCAGCTTCTTGGGCAAAGATTTCATTAGTGCTCAACATAGCCACTAAGAAAACACCTAAAAACAAATAAAACTTTCGCATAATTTATTGATTTTAGAATTTTAGTTGATAAATTTCAAAAAGTGAGTTAAAAATATAAATAAATAAAATGATTACAAAATAAATTGCGGAGAGTTAGGGATTCGAACCCTAGGTACGCTTGTGACGTACACACACTTTCCAGGCGTGCCTCTTCAACCACTCGAGCAACTCTCCCTCGCAAGCCGTGCAAATTTTGAAAATTTTAACAACTATTCAAAATTAAATTTTTGGTTTGTCGCATTATTTTTCAAATGAGGATTAATTATTGTATATACCAGATTAACTATCAATTTATTTTGGCGTGAGCCCAAACAATTTTATTGCATTACTTGTCGTAATGGCGGCAACTTCCTCTTTTTCCATGCCTTTGATTTCTGCCAACTTTTCCAAAACCTTAGTGATATAGGAAGGCTCATTTTTTTTACCCCTATAGGGCACCGGTGGTAAATAGGGCGCATCTGTCTCCAAAACCAGTGAATGGAGACTTATTTCCCTAATGACTTCCGGTAAATTTGAATTTTTGTAGGTTAAGACGCCTCCTATGCCCATCAAAAACCCGGTGTCGATGATTCTCCTTGCCTGGTCCTTTGTGCCAGTAAAACAGTGGAAAATGCCCTTAAGCTTGCCGTTTTGCCTTTCTTCAACCATTTGGATGGTCAAATCCAGCGAATCTCTGGAATGGATAATCACGGGAAGATCCAGTTCTTCGGCCAGTCGGATTTGGTGATCAAAACAGATTTTTTGTTCTTCGATCCAAGTTTTATCCCAATACAAATCAATGCCCGTTTCTCCTACCCCAAAAAAGGTCCTTTTGGCAAACCAATCATCAACTTCCTTCAATGCCTCTTTGTAATTTTCATCCACCGAACAAGGATGCAAACCCATCATGGGCAGGCAGTTTTGAAATTCCTGCTCGACCTGCAACATGGCTTCGATGCTGGAACCATCAACATTGGGCATCAAGATGTAAGTTATATCGTTGTCAACTGCTCTTTGCACAATGGCTGCCCAATCCTGTTGTAACTCCTCTGCGTAAAGGTGACAATGGGTATCTATTATTTTTATCTTTGACATCTAAATTCACAAATTGAAGGAACAAAAATACTACGTTGTTTGGAAGGGGCTGCATCCCGGCATCTACAGAAGTTGGGATGAAGCCAAAAAACAAATCCAGGGTGTTCAGGGGGCAAGATACAAATCCTTTAAAAATTACGCAGAGGCAAAACAAGCTTATGATGCCGGGGTTGACACGAATCACAACTCCGGGTTGCCTTCCGGCAAAGGACTGGATGTAAAACAACTCATAGCAGCCGGCATTGTTGTTGCCAACAGCATTTGTGTGGATGCAGCTTGCTCGGGTAATCCCGGTGATCTTGAATACAGAGGCGTTGAAACGTATTCCGGAAAAGAGCTGTTCAGGATGGGGCCGCTGGCTTATGGAACCAACAATATTGGTGAATTTTTAGCCATAGTTCATGCCGCTGCCGCCTTTAAGAACTCTGGCAAAACAGATGTTACCATTTACACCGACTCTATCACTGCCATGGCCTGGGTGAGAGACAAAAAAGTAAAAAGTAAATTGTCGAGAATACCTGAAAACAAACCGCTGTTTGAACTTATCGACAGAGCGATGGCCTGGTTGGACCTCAATTCCATCCGCAATCCCATCAAACACTGGAATACGCCTGAATGGGGAGAAATTCCGGCTGATTTTGGGCGCAAATAGGTTTTATTGGGCTGCGAACCTCAGTCGATAGTCTGCTGTAATCTTGCCTTTTCTAATGTTTTCCAGCTTTCTCTGAATGAGTTTTTTCTTCAGTGGATTTAATTTTTCAATAAACAGTTTTCCATCAATGTGGTCATACTCATGCTGGATAACCCTCGCATTCATTCCTTCATAACTTTCCGTTACTTCGTTGAAATCTTCATCCCAGTATCGGATGCTGATGGTTTTTTTCCTCTCAACATCGCCGGTAATGTTGGGAATGCTCAGACAGCCTTCTTCGTATGTCCAAGTGTCTCCGGTCTCATCCAGCATTTGGGCATTGATAAACACTTTTTTGATTCCTTTGTCTTCTTCACCTTCTTCCTGGATCTGAACGGTATCCACCACAAACAGCCTGATAGCCTGTCCGATTTGTGGGGCAGCAAGACCCACTCCTTTAGCGTGGTACATTGTTTCCCACATGTCCGCAATCAACTGTTGCAGATCCGCAAAATCGGGACCAATTTGGGTGCCCACTTTCTTTAATACGGGGTGCCCGTAGGCATAAACGGGTAATATCATCAGATGTGTCCTAAATATTTTTGCAAAATTAATACTGCACTCACCTTATCAACGAGTGATTTGTCTTTTCTTTTGGATTTTTTTACTCCTGACTGGAAAATGATGTCTCTGGATTGGCTGGAAGTGAATGACTCGTCTTCAAAGTCTACAACAACAGCGGGGAAGTGGGTTTTTATAAATAATGCCAAAGCGTCAATTTTGGGTTTAAGGGGGGTGAAATTTCCATCTTTGTGTCTGGGCAAACCAATGACGATCTTTTCCACCTCCTCTACAATCAAATATCGGGACAAAAAGTTCTCTAAATGCTTAGTTTCCACCGTTTCAAGGCCATTTACAATGATTTGCAGCGGATCTGTAGCCGAGAGGCCTGTCCGCTTTTCTCCGTAGTCAATGCCCATTATTCTAGCCATGCAGGGCAAAGATAAAGCTTTGTGTTTGTATAAAAGAAAAAGACCCCCTCTGCGGTGGCAGAAGGGGGTCCCATCCCAAAAACAGTAAACTTTACGCTTTACAATTATTCTATAACCACCATTTTTCTGGTAGCAGTAAACTCGCCTGCTTCAATCTGATAGTACAATACACCTCCCTGACCCAAATTGGTCTTATCTATGGAAATAGTATTAATACCGGCAGCAAATTCTTTGTTAACCTGTTTCAGTATTTTACCTGTTACATCGTAAACCTTGAAGTTTACAACACTGGCTACTGGCAATCTGAACTGGATATTGGTTGTTGCAGAGAATGGGTTAGGTGTATTCTGATACAAAGCGTATCCATCCACTTCACCGGCATTTCTCAATCTGATCTCCATGGTTTCCATCTCACCGTTGTAAGCTTCGGCATGGGTTACATCAGATGTTACGCTGAATAAATCAGCAGTGTTTCCGGCTTTGTTGGCAACAAATTGGATAGTCATTACTTCATTCAGATCCTGACCTTCTTCATTGTTCCAGCTGAAGGTAATGATACCCTCACCGGCTCTGTTCCATCCAATATTTTTATCTGTAATGTTCAATGCATTTCCTTCGATGTTTTTCACATCGATCACTTGTGGATCGAAGTTCAAAGTAAACTGCATACCAGAAACACGGCTCAATTCCTCAGCCCTGATATTCATGTTTACAACATCTCCTTTGGCAAATTCAACTACATCGGCTACGAGGCTCAGAGACTTGTTGCTTCTGGTGTCTGTAGCAATGTTATTAGCATTGGCAACAACAGATCCGTTAACATCTCCGATTTTCACAGCCATAAAGTCGATATTCATGTCTGTGGTCAAGCCATTGATCTCATATGATTCTTTGATTTCACCTGCATGTGCATTGAATGGATCTGCAAAAGTGAACCCTTTGTCTATGAATCTCCATGAATTGTTGTTAGCCAATTTTTCAGAGATACCCAGGATCAACTTTCTCAATTCAACAAGGTCAGATGCAGTAATCTTCTGGTCCTTATTTACATCTGCTGCGATCAACAGGTAAGGTGAGGTCAATTTTTCGATACCCAGAATGTGACGCTGAATCAACACCAGGTCAAGGGTAGATACTCCGTTGAGGTAATCGTCTGTTTTAAGACCGCTCAAGGTGTAACTTCCTCCTACCGGCATATCGCCAAATGTGTAGGCGCCGTCGTTGTTGGAAAGCTGCAACATCTGCTCATTGCTTTGCAGTACCAGTGTAGCATTTTCAACTCCTTGCTGTGTTTCTGTCATTACTTTACCATTGATAGCCACTCTGTTGCCAGTGTTGGTAGGACATGCATGCTGATTGTCCTGTACATCAATAAATGTATTGGCCCAAGCTCTGATGGTATCACCCATTGGAGTGATTACAGAAGTATAAATGGTTACATTGTTTCTTCCTTTGTTGTTACAAGTAAATACCTTGCTTCTGTCGTTTACATTTGGAGAGAATGAAAGCAATACTTTGTATCCACATGGGTGGCTGGATCCTTTGTCAAAATCACTTGCCCAAATTTCAACCATACCCCAATCGATGTCGCCATCTCCGTCTGTATCCTGTGGCATCAGATCAACAGCCAGACCATTGAGCAGGTATGGAGTTGGTGCCTTACAGTTGGCAATGGTGAAGTATTGTTCGCAAGTGGTAAGGTTGCCACACTTGTCTTCAAATGTCCATAATACTTTGTGTGTTCCTACCGGATAAGTGCCTGATGCATTTGCTACGGTTGGATTCTGTGTGGTTGCTGATGTACCTGTGCCTGATTTTGAGAGACCTGATTCGAAAGAGCCGTCATTGTTTAAGTCAATTTTGGCATACCATTTTAGGCCACGGGTACAATCGTCTGTTGCAGAAGCTGTCAATTCTATATATCCATCTTCACATGTAGGATCGTAAGTACAAACCTCTTTAGCTGCACAGCTGCTTCTGATGATAGGAGCCACTGTGTTGTGTACTTTGATTACCTGTGTATAACTTACTGTGTAGTATTTTCCGTTGATAAACTGACACCAGTCAATTACGGTCCATGTTCTCAATATCTTGAAACAAGCATTTCCTGAAGGATTGTTGAATGTGAAAATCTGATCATCATAGTCAACACCTACCAACTGACAAACACCATCGTGTAAAACGGGTCTTCCGGTTTGTGCTGGCAAATAAGCATTGGATGTTGGATCATCACATCCTTCCATAGTTACATCTACCGGCCAATCAATATCATCGCGTGTATCAAATGGATTCTGTACGTTTACCCAGAATGGCTCTGTTTGTTCAAAGTAAATGGTTTGCTTACAGCTTGCCTTTCTCTGACCTGCATCTGTAGCGGTAAATGTTCTCACGATTTTACCAACATTACATTGGTTGATGGTATCAGCAGCCGTTTCTGTCATAGTTACGCTGCAATTATCGTATGCAGTAGCGGTACCAAATGTAGCTCCCAAATTGCTCATTGCGTATGGTGCATCGCAGTTAACGG
>CALJKQ010000079.1 GCA_937973565.1 uncultured Saprospiraceae bacterium
GGCATACTCAAAGGAATCTATTTTTCCAATGGCATTTGCCAAATCCAATAAAACATCATTGACCCAACAGTTATCCATTTTGTTTTTAACAAATTTAATTGGTGGAAATCTCGAAAGATAATGATCAAATACAATACCGGATATTGAATCTGAAGGATCTAGTACACGCAACCAAGACCCTTTTACATTGTTTATTGTCGTAATTTCTGGAGTCAAATGATTGTCTGCAACGATTAACTGCGTACCAGGTTGCACCACCTTAATCACTTTGCTTTCAGTACTTTTTTCAGACCTTACATTTAAGCCTGTTTCAGAAATGACAAAAACGGATTCCCCATTTAAAAAGGACTGGCCAGACAGGAAAGTTATTTGGAAAAACAAAATGGCCTTGATTAGTAAGATCTTCATTTTTATTTCTGAATATTTATATGATTAGAAAGTTCAAATAACCCGATGCATTGGATCTAATTTTATTCGCATAAAGAGCCCAAAATTCCACAGTCTATCCAAACAATACATTATCATTAGTGCTCACGTGCTTTATAATTGTAATAGTCATAAACGACCTTTGCTATCTCAGCTATAATGCGTTCATTCGTTTCCACGTTTTCGCTAGAATGGGATACAAAGACACTTAAGATAAAGTACCGGCCATCCGGCATAAACACGATGCCGATGTTGTTTACAGCTTCCGTAATCCCGGTTACTTTGTGCGTGCCCGATGACCCGGTCTTGTGGGCTACGATGGTTTCCTTGGGCAACAAACCTCTGATGCGATTTTGTCCGGTTGTGGTCTCTTTATTGGTCTTCCAGAAGAAGTCGTACGATTTTTGAGAAAATTGGTGGTCTTTATTTTCGTAGAAAATTTTCATAATTTCACTGGCTGCTTTGGGTGTGGTCCAGTTTTCAAACTTGTTCTCCCAGCGGGCTTGCATGTCTTTTTCGTTGTAGGTAATTTGGATATCCCGGATCTTGTTTTGTTTACAGAATGTTTCCACGGTCTCGGGATTGCCGATCAGCCTGATCAACACATCACAGGCCGTGTTATCACTTTGTATAACCATATATTGAATCAATCTGGCTATGGTAAATGTGCCTCCCTTTGGGTTGTCATCCCTCAACGGACTCCAGAAGTCTTCGGGTAGCAATTCATCTTTTCCTATTTGCACTTCCTGCTCCAGAGATAGTTTGCCCTTATCCACCTCTGCCAACACTGCCAATGCAATGTGAAACTTAAACACACTCTGCATGGGAAACGGCCTGTCGCCGTGAAAGGAAAGGGTGTCTTTGCCATTGGGGCCGATGAGAGATACGCCGACCACCGCCTTTTTATCGGATGTGATTTTTTGGATCTTATCGCGCAATGTTGTTGTCGCATGCTGAGCCCCGGCGGTGACCCCGAAAAATGAGTTGATGAGAAAACTAAAAAAGCACAATTGCAAAAATCTGTACATAGCCATTTTTTTATTCAGACAATATAATTTGTAAATGTAATTATTTTCTTTGGTACCGGTAAAAGGACAATGAAATTGATTTTTCTTCTATTAAATGATTTTCCGGTAATGAGCATAGCTTCCGATATCCTGAAATGATTTATAGCCAGACGGGAAATTTATAAATTAATTCAACGCTGCGGTTCCTGATTGGATGCTACTTTACTTTCCTGCTTTGCTTTCAAAACGTTGATAGATCAAGACTAACGCTGTTCCAATCATGCCAAGATAATAGGGTTTTAGTTCACTGTATTTATCATCCAAATACATGCCTGTAATGTCATAAACAACATGGATGACCAAAAAAATAAGGGAAAAGACGGTAATTATATTTTTCATGATTCTAATTTTTCAACTTTGATTTCCACCTATCCAAATAAATTAAACAGGTCTCTGCTTTTATATTGATGGATTTTATTCGGGTTTAATACTAAGGCAATAAATTTGAGAAACATCGATACTATATTCAAATGTAAAAGATTCCCGGATGGAATAGCAAACTATATCTTGTTATTAACAAATATTTAATATCTATCAAGCCCCTAATCCCTAACCCCTAACCCCCAACCCCAGCGCCACACTCACCGCCACATTCTGCCCATCCATAGCCGCACTCAAAATACCACCTGCATAGCCGGCTCCTTCACCACACGGATACAATCCTTTGAGATGTGGGTGCATTTTTGTTTCGGGATCTCTGGGTATGCGGATAGGGGAGGAGGTGCGACTCTCGGTGGCAATCACATTGGCCTCATGGCTGAGGAAGCCCCTCATCGATTTGTCAATTTGACTGATGGCCTTTCTGAGCCTGCTGGCTACAAAGGAGGGCAGCTGTTCGTGCAGGGGGGCACTGAACAAGCCGGGTATATACGAAGTATCGAAGAGGTCTTTGGAAAGCTGACCCTTTACAAAATCGTCTACGCGTTGTGCGGGGGCCTTTTGGGAACCATCACCCAGTTGAAACATTTTTTGTTCTACGTGTTGCTGAAATTCCATGCAGGCAAAGACGCCGTTGTATCCATATTTTTGCAACTCTTCCAGTTCGATGGAAGTGACAAAGCCGCTGTTGGCAAAGGGACTGTCTCTTCTCGAAAGACTCATGCCGTTGACCACAATCTCGCCGGGTGCAGTGGCTGCTGGAACCACCAAGCCACCGGGGCACATACAAAAGGAAAAAACACCGGTCTGGTCGATCTGACAAACGGTTTTGTAACTGGCTGCCGGCAGGTTTTCTTCTCTGGGGTCTTGTTTGTATTGGACCTTGTCGATGAATCGTTGCGGATGCTCTATCCGCACACCCAGGGCAAAGGGTTTGGCTTCTATGTATATATTATGTGTATATAACAATTGATAGATGTCCCTGGCCGAATGGCCGGTAGCCAGGATAAATGCCTTGCCTTCAAAGACCCTGCCATCGGCACTGGTAGCGGCTTTCAGTGTATTGTCCTGAATTTCAAGCCCCGTAATCCAGGTGTCGAAATGCACCTCTCCACCGTGGTCTTCGATGGTCTTTCGGATGTTGGCTACAATCTGAGGCAGCTTGTTGGATCCAATGTGGGGATGTGCATCCACCAGGATGTCAGGTGTAGCTCCATGATCCACCAACTGGTTGAGTACTTTTTCGATATCGCCTCTTTTGTGGGATCGTGTGTATAATTTGCCATCGCTGTAAGTGCCGGCACCTCCCTCCCCGAAACAATAATTGGAGTGGGGGTTGACCTCTCCCAATTGTTGAATGGCACGCAAGTCTCTTCTCCTCGCCTGTACATCTTTGCCCCGATCCACTACGATCGGACAAAGATTGAGTTCAAGGCATTGTAAGGCGGCAAAATAGCCTGCAGGACCGGCACCAATGATGATTACCCTGGGCCTGTCTTTCACCTTATGATAGGTGAATACAGGAGCATCGAAGGCATGGAGGTTTTCAACGTCAACGATCCTAACCCTTAGTAAATAGATGGGTTGGCGACTTCGGGCGTCGATGGAACGCTTCAATATTTTGCAATGCCATTCTTTTTTGGGAGAAAGACCTGCTTTTTGAAGACTTAGGTTTTTGATAAGGTCCTCGTCTTTGATTTGCGAGGGCAAAACCTTGATTTCAACTTCTGTAACCATGGTTACGATTTCACGGCTGCTCTGATTCTGACCAGTTTTTGAAGCAGAGGTTTCAGTTGATCCATCGGCAGCATGTTGGCACCGTCTGATTTGGCTTCTTTGGGTCGGGGGTGGGTTTCTATGAACAAGCCATCCACGCCCACAGCTACCGCAGCGCTGGCAATGGTGGGAATGAGGTCGGGTCTGCCACCAGTCACTCCACTGATCTGATTGGGTTGTTGCAGTGAGTGGGTACAATCCATGATGACCGGTACGCCAAAGCCTTGCATGGTAGGCAGTCCGCGGTAATCCACTACCAGATCCTGATAACCAAAGGTTGTACCTCTGTCAGTGAGCATCACCCTGTCATTGCCTGCCTCTCTTACTTTTTGCACGGCAAATTGCATGGCTTCGGGACTCATAAACTGACCTTTTTTAATGTTTACATATTTACCTGTTTTGGCTGCTGCTTCGAGCAGTGAGCTCTGGCGACAAAGGAAGGCGGGAATTTGCAGTATGTCTACGTATTCAGCTGCCATGGCGGCTTCTTCATCGGTGTGGATATCGGTTGTTACGGGTACACCCAATTCCCGGCCCACGGCTTTGATTAGCTGCAGAGCCTTTTCATCTCCTATGCCGGTAAATGACTTGGCGCTCGATCTGTTGGCTTTGCGGTAGGATGCTTTGAAAACATAAGGAATGTTGAGTTCATCGCAAACGGCTTTGACATGGCGGGCAATTTCAAAAACAACATCTTCACCTTCTACCACGCAGGGTCCGGCAATGAGGAAAAAATTGGGCTGTCCCAGGATATTGAGCATCTCTTTTTTTTGCAAAGGTAGAAAATACCCTGCACATAAAGCGGCTTATAGCAACTCTCTCAATTTGAACTCAAAAGACTTTTTTTGACCGTCTCTGCTGATTTTAATCTTTATTTTCTTTCCTATTTTGCCCGAGAGGATGTTGTTGATCCGATCCAGGCTGAGGTTGCCGGCACTGTAAAAACAGATTTTGGTGATTACGTCATTGGGCCTAAGGCCTGCTTCATAAGCGGGTGACCCTTCAATGACATCGGCGATGACAAATTGTTTTAGATTGCGGCCATGGGCAAATACTACGAGTCCGCTTCGATCGTAGGGATAGCTGCGGTTATATTTTTTTTCCGGTTTTACATAAACTTTGTGACTTAAGTAGTCAACGACTACGTTGAATCGATCCAAAATGAAATTGCCTATGATGCCATTTCGTTTCAGGGAGGTAGTATCGTGGAACATGCTGGCATCGTATTCCTGAAAATAGGAAACCATGTGGTCAAAACTAAATCCGCTAAAAGAAAGCTGGCGTATCCGTCCCACGTAGCCGGACAGATTGCCCGATATACCCTTGCCCAGATTGCCTCTGATCACATGGGATGGCAGCACCAGGCTGGGGTCGGTATCGTTGTGAAGCAGCATGGAGATAGGGGCCCCGGTATCCATGAGCATTTTTACATTTGCCTGTTGTCCTCCCGTCATGGTTACCGTACCCTGGATATAAGGCTTGCTCTCGGAGAATTCCACATTGAGGGCTGTGTGGTCTTTGAGCAAGCGGGTATCAAAGTGTTTAGGGTCGTATAATTTGAGGTATTGTTTTTTGAAGTTAATCTCTACAATCAGGCCTTTAAAAAAATCAGCACCTAAAATTCCGTGGATTTCTTCACCTACGATTTCCCCCATTTGAATGTAGTCTTCTTCCAGCACGATCACATCGCGACGGACTTCTGAAAGAGTTCCGGGCTTGAGCGCCAGATTTCTGGCTATGCGGGCCGCTACTCTGTCAGATAAATCGGACCCCGTTACATGAATGACCCGGTCGTATTGAATTTGGGACAGCTCTGCAGTGAAACGGTCAAAAAAAATGGTGTTCTGGGCTCCGGTGTCAAAAATAAACTTCAGGGGAAAAATGCCGGCATAACGTACATCAAGCAGGATGAAGCCCCGGGTGAACCTGAAATCCAGTTTTTGGCTTTGTTTGCCCTGCAACAATTCCAGGCCACTGATTTGGCCTTTGGCCAAAGAAAGTAGCGAAAAAAACAGGAAAAATAAAACTTTATACCTCAAACCTGCCGTCATTAGATGCTTGATTCTACAATAATACTGAATTAAAAATCACCGACCAAATATAGTAGCTTCCCTATTTAAACGAAACAGGGTGAAAAGTGTCTATAGGTAATGCCGTTGGCTGCACAAAAAACTGAACCATCTTTTTTGTTACAATGTTAATAACTGGTCGAAGTACTTACCATTTGTTATTTCATAATCGGTATCTTTGCAACTTTATAAAATTAAGATTTGGCGCTTTTTAATAAAAATAATAAACAGGCGGATGCCGAAATGGGGTTCCTTGATCATCTGGAAGCGCTCAGATGGCATATTTTGCGTTCTGCACTTTCCATTTTGATTTGTGGCATCATTGTGTTTTCAGCCAAAGAATTTACCTTCAATACCCTGATTTTTGGTCCTTTACGTAAGGATTTTATTACTTATCAGTTTTTGTGCAGCCTTGGCGAAGCAGCTTGTCTGACGCCTCCGGATATAACGCTTACTACGCGGGAATTTGGTGAGCAGTTTTTTGTGCATTTCAGGGTCGCTTTTTGGTTGGGCTTGATTTTGTCATTTCCACTTGTAATCTGGGAAATTTGGAAGTTTGTAAAACCTGGCTTGTATGAAACCGAGAAAAAGGTGACCAGAGGCATCGTCTTTGTCTGTTCTTTTCTATTTATGTCAGGCGTGATGTTTGGTTACTTTGTCATTGCGCCCTTTGCCATAACCTGGCTGGGCAACTACTCTGTGGGTATGGCTGCCATTAACGCCCCTACCTTGTCTTCCTATGTCAACTACATAACCATGTTTACCATTCCCACCGGCATTATTTTTGAATTGCCTTTGGGAGCTTATTTTTTGGGTAAGATTGGTATCATCAGTTCTGCTTTTCTTAAAAACTACCGCAGGCATGCCATTGTAATCATCTTTATCGTTGCTGCCATCGTCACACCGCCGGATGTGGTTTCTCAGATACTCATCAGCTTGCCCGTGCTCGTGCTTTATGAAGTGAGTATTATGGTGGTAAGATCCATTGAGAAAAAGGATGCACTGGCACTCGACGAACCGGAAA
>CALJKQ010000080.1 GCA_937973565.1 uncultured Saprospiraceae bacterium
ATTCAATGCGCTTCGCTTAGTTCAATACGCTTCGCTTAGTTCAATACGCTTCGCTTAGTTCAATACGCTTCGCTCAATTCAATACGCTTCGCTTAGTTCAATACGCTTCGCTCAATTCAATGCGCTTTGCTTAGTTCAATACGCTTCGCTTAATTCAATGCGCTTCGCTTAGTTCAATACGCTTCGCTCAATTCAATGCGCTTCGCTTAGTTCAATACGCTTCGCTTAGTTCAATACGCTTCGCTCAATGCAATACGCGCTTCGCGCTTAGTGCAATGCTCGATGCTATGCACCTCGCGCAATACCCTTTTCGCTCAAGACGTAAGTCGCCCTTCGACAAGCTCAGGGTGACTGAACGGTTTCGGCAAGGCCGAAAAAATTGATCGGCAGGTCAATTTAGTGAAGAAACCTCGCGCTAAACGCGAGGCAACGACTTGAGTTCTAAAAAGGTGCCTAATAAATTGTTTAATTCTCGTATCTTATATTTCTATTTGTCAATGTTGTATTTATAGGAAATAATCGCAAGTCGCCCTTCGACAAGCACAGGGCTCAAAGATCAATACTGTTGAACCTAAGGACAATACGATTCTCGCGCAAGTCGCCTGCCGCGTGTCGCAAAACGCGTCTCGCGTCTCCGATAACCCGTCTCGGATAACCCGTCTCGGTTACCGTTACCCCGATTTTGCCATTCCCCCTCCAACCCTTATCTTTGCCGGGCTTCCAGTACCGAATGTAAATGAACAAAGCCGGACACAGCATCCTCTGTTTTTAATTTATACAATCGGAAAGGGTCGTTCCGGGCAATGTAAGGTTGCCTGAATGGAATCTTAAAATCGAATTTTTAACAGTAAAACAGAAAAATGAAAAAGGGATTTGCGTTGTGGATGATGGTTGTTTTGAATTTACCAATGGCTCATGCACAGTTTGTGATTTTTGATGTATCGAGGTTTAATACCAATTCAAATCAACCGGAGAGCATTGTCCACCTAGATGTGGAAAAGGATGGAGATGCAGATTTTGTGGTGGCTTTTTCGAAGGATAAAAAAGTGGTTCTGTACCGAAAAAACGATACCGAAAATAAGTACAGTATTGTGCCCATGTATTCCGATTTGGAGGGTGCATCTGATCTTACCAAGGGGGATTTCAACAACGACGGTTTTGAAGACATCATAGCCAGTGGCACAGTTGCCGGCAACCACAGGATCGTATTTATGGAAAACAATAAAACAGGTGGTTTTAGGCAATTTGAAGAGGTGGTAAAATCAACTTCCAATGCGTATCAGGGGCTGGAGGCAATCGACTTTGACCAGGATGGTGATCTGGATTTTCTTTCGGTGGAATTTTCTACCGTCAGTGATCCGGGAGATCTTACTTTATGGCAGAATGATGGCAGCGCCAACTTCACCGCCAAAGTTTTCAGCTCCAACAGTGTGGATGCCCGCCAATCCACATCCTTGGATTATGATAAAGATGGCGACCTCGATGTAATAGTGGCAGAAGGTCTGGGTAAAAAACTGGCCCTTTACACCAACAATGGCAGCTTGTCATTTACCAAAAAGACTTTGATTGCCGACCTCAATATCTGTAATTCTCTGGCCACGCACGATTTCAACAACGATCAAAAACCCGACTTCCTCTTGTCGGAATACGTGGGCGACATGGTAAAACTATACGTAAGCAATGCCGCTAACACCTACGATCTCGTAGTGATAAACGGCACTGTTGATGCTCCCGGAGATGTGGCCATCATCGACTTCCAAAAGGATGGCAGCATGGATATTTTGATAGCGTCTTACTTTGAAAACAACATTAAAATGTACACCAATGCCGGTAATGGAGCCAATGGCCTGCCTCAATTCAACAACATCGGCTCCTATTCCCTGTCCAACGCCTACTCTCTGACCGTAGGCGATTTTAACCAGGACAACAAAGAAGATTTCGCCGCTGTAGGCCTGGGCTACTCCGGCTTTGTCACCTTCCACAACGAAACCGTAATCGTCTCTGTAGACGACCTCTCCTACAATGCCTTTGATGTAAGCCTCTATCCAAGCCTGGTCTCCCATAACCTGACCATCCAAACCCAATCTGATAGAGCCATCGACCAGATCACCATCTACAACGTATCTGGCCATGCCATCTACCACCAGCAAGTATCCGACATCACCACCACCCTGGATTGTAGCTCATTTGCTCCCGGCACTTATTTTGCCAAAGTCAATGACATGGCAGGAAGAACCAAAACCATCCGGTTTATAAAAGTAGAGTATTAGGATTTCTTCAGTGAACTGAGGCATCACAAGGTAACAGAATACTTACCCTAACACCAGTATGCGGGTTTAGGGATCGGCTATCGCTGTACGAGGTCTGCTAATCGGAAAGCAGTTAGCAGCTTAACTGGCATGAGCCTGGTAGATGAGCCGTTCTAGTCCCTCCCTGGATATTTTTCCCTATGCGTGTTTACTTGTTAGCTCCCCCAATATCACACCCATATCTGTCCTAAAATTTCATTTTATTTCCGAAAAACATAATAAAATTATTGAAAAACAATAAATATTTATTACCTTTGTGACATCATTCTAAATTTTTAACACGATGTCTGGGACAAATAAATTCATATTTTGGGGCCTATATACGGTGGCTTGGCTCATTTTTGTAGGCTTATCTATTGAAGCTGGGGGCTTAATCGTCAATTTCATTTTCAGTTTGGTTAAGCCTGAGTTTCTACCCAATCTTTACCAAAAGCTGGACTTAATGGAGTTGTATAAAGAAAGCCAATTCGCTTTTTTCGGCGTCTATGGCTTTATTTTGGGTATTTCAATTTTAAAGGCCGTTATGTTTTACATGGTTATCAGACTAATGCACAAAATGGATTTGACAAAGCCGTTCAGCAATTTTGTAGCGAGACAAATTTCAATCATTAGTTATTTCACCATTTTAATTGGCTTCCTGAGTTACATTGCCAGGCACTTAACGAATAGTTTGATGGATCACGGTTATGCAACCCTTGAGTTGTCCCCATTTTGGGCAGACAGCCAGGCATTCATTGTAATGGGGGCAGTCATCTATATCATTGCAACAATTTTCAGGAAGGGAGTGGATATTCAAAACGAAAACGATCTAACAGTATAAGTTATGGCTATCATTGTAAACTTGGATGTGATGATGGCAAAGCGGAAAATGTCGCTTAATGAGCTGTCAGAAAAGGTGGAGCTGACGCTTTCCAATCTTTCTATTTTAAAAACGGGAAAAGCAAAAGCCATTCGTTTTAGTACTTTGGAGGCTATTTGTAAGGCTTTAGACTGTCAGCCTGCTGATATTTTGGAATACAGGAAGGACGAAAATGACAATTCTCAATAGTAAAATAAATCGGTCAGATCATGGAAGCAGAAAAAAAGAAGCAATCGCTTTTTAGACAAATCTTCAAATGGATTTTCCGGAGCTTGGGAATCATTTTTCTCATCCTGCTTATATGGAGTTTCATTCCAATAAGCCCGACCCTTAAACCCATTCAGCCCGGCGCCAATACCAAATATTGGGCAATGCAGGATGGATATAAAATTGCCTATACAAAAATAGAAGGAGATCCTGCCAACACAAATCCTGCCATCATCTTTTTGCATGGAGGGCCCGGTGGCTACATTCATTCGGCTATCATCCATCAAATGAAAGCAGTGGCACAGCAGGGATACGATGTGTATTTATACGACCAAATGGGTTCCGGCTTATCAGACAGACTTCCAAAGCCCAAAGACTATTCCTTTGAAAGACATTTAAGGGATTTAAATGAAATAATAAATACTCAAATCAAAGCAGAAAAGGTTGTTTTAATCGGGCATTCTTTCGGGGGTATTTTAGCAACACATTTTACAGCCAATCATAAAGAGAAAGTCGACAAATTAATACTTTCATCGCCCGGCGATTTGCAACCGTACAGAACAAATGAAGACGGAACCATGGCGGATATGCATACAATGTATCCCATTCCTGCTCAATACCCATTCAAAACACCGTTAGAAGTTTTTGAACAAACAGAAAAAGATCTTCTGCAACCGAGAATTGTTATGTCCATGTTTTGTGCATTGGCATTTAACTTTAAGTGGGCAAGCGACCGCGAGTTTGATGATTACACAAATACAATGGCCTCAAAATTTACCAAAGGAATGGTGGCCGACCCCGGGAATGTGAAACCGGAAGAGGGTGGGGCAGGAGGATATTCTCACGGCTTTAGCAATTTTTATGGTGACCTTGAAGATGTCAGACCAAAATTAAAACAACTCAATATACCCACCCTTGTTATGCAGGGGCAGTATGACCAGGGCGAGTATTCAAGTGTGTATGAATATGCAGATTTATTAAAAGGTCAATATGTATTTATCGAAAATGCAGGTCATATCATCTGGTGGGACAAACCGAATGAGTACAATCAAGCCATCCTCAATTTTTTGGGTGGTGATAAAACAAAGAACCAATAACGATAAATGAAATGGGTAAAAAATAAAAACACATGTTTTGCCATGCAAATAGATATGGAGTAAACTGACAAAACTATTGATAAAGTAAAAGCCATCGCTGACCCCACTTAATGCCGAAGTCAACCATGTCCTAAATTAGCCTTTTGGCAAAATTCCGGACCCTGCAGCTTGGTAAATTTTGGTAAGGCAACATAACAACACCACATGATGAATGAAACACGCCCCATCCACCCTGACTTTCAGTTTTTCCTGGAGTTTAAAGACACGGAAGTCATTGATTTATTCAAAGATCTACGAACATACATTTTAGCGTTGTACCCCGACTGTAATGAACTGTTATACCATACCCATGCCCTGACAGCAGTATTTTCAATCTCAGACAAATTATCAGATGCTTTTTGTATGTTGCCCATTTATTCCAACCATCTGAACCTGGGATTTAATAAGGGTACCCTTTTAAAAGACCCAAATAAACTCTTGACCGGCACAGGCAATTTAATCAGACACATCGACATAAAAAAACCGACTGATTACCGAAACCCACAAGTAAAAGCACTCATTCAAAATGCCATTGACTTTGCCATAAAAGACATGGACAAACCAACAAAATCAATCGGCAAGACCATTTCAAAAATCAAGAAGAATTAAAAATCAATACGCCCTTCGACAAACTCAGTGCTCGTAGATTAATACTGTTGAACCTAAGGACAATACGATTCTCGCGCAAGTCGCCTGTCGCCTGTCGCAAAACGCGTCTCGCAAAACGCGTCTCGCGTCTCCGTATAACGCGTCTCGGATCCTACATAAATTTCCCTCCCCCCATTTCCCCAAAAATCTCTACTATTGCATATAATTCCTTTCCAATGAGCACAACCCTCAAAAAAAGAGTTTTCCATCTGCTTTCCCCTTCCGTAGGCGACAGCATCTGGGATAAAAAAATCGACACCTTTTTAATCGCCTTGATCCTGCTCAACGTGGTAGCCGTAATTCTCGAATCGGTGGATGAACTTTACAATGCTTATCACGTCTATTTTGAGTTGTTTGAGGCCGTTTCGGTGGCTATCTTTACGCTGGAGTACCTGCTCAGGGTATGGACCTGCACTTGCATCGACAAGTTTAAGCATCCGGTAAAGGGTAGGTTGAAGTATATCTTTTCCCTGAGTTCGATGATCGATGTGCTGGCCATTATGCCCTTTTACCTGCCGGCTTCGTTTATCTACGATTTGCGCTTTATCCGGATTTTCCGACTTGTCCGCTTTTTGAGGATCTTTAAGTTGGGGAGATACATGGCAGCTACCAGAGTTTTAGTGAACGTCTACAAGTCCAAAAAGGAAATCCTTGTTTTGTGCTTGTTTATAACAATAGGTCTGATCGTCATTGCCTCCAGCTTTATGTATTTTGCCGAGCACGACGCCCAGCCGGATAAGTTTTCATCCATCCCCGCCACCATGTGGTGGAGCGTTACCACCCTTACCACTGTAGGTTATGGCGACGTGTACCCCATCACCAACCTGGGCAGATTGATGACCGCGTGTATATCCATCCTCGGCATCGGCCTCTTTGCCCTCCCAGCCGGCGTTTTAGCCTCCGGTTTTTCAGAAGAAGTACACAAGCTAAAGGAAAAGAAACCCACCTGTCCGCATTGTGGTAAGGAGGTATGATCCACCCCTTTATCACTTACCGTTGCTTGTCCCTATGCCGGTGGACCGGTGTTGAGACCCGATGCTCCGCCGCCCGATGCTCCGCCGCCCGATGCTCCGTTGCCCGATGCTCCGTTGCCCGATGCTCCGCTGCCCGATGCTCCGCTGCCCGATGCCAGATTACCCGTACAATACCACTAACCAAATATTATTGGGCAAACCTTCTTGTGCTCGCCCCGTACTTATCAAAAATTTGCCACACTTCTGTATTTGAGGAATAATATATTAATAGTTATATTATCTTTTAAAAATCACATTCAAAGTATTAACTTTATTCCCATTAAAGTACGACTTATGAAATTTTTCAACCCATTGACCCCAAGAGCCGGAGCCCTTTCACCAATATCCATTTTAGAAACTTGTATAGACGTTTATAAACGTTTATTTGCGAAAGTAAATAGGCGTTTTTTAGATGTTTATAAACGTTTTGGAAAAGAAATTTCAACTGATAATCAGTGTTTTATAAAAATTAAAGCAATCGCGCCTATAAGAGGGTTGCGTATATAAACAAGTTATGCGTCACCAATTGACGATAGTGCGAATTAAACAAATGAAAGTACAGACAA
>CALJKQ010000081.1 GCA_937973565.1 uncultured Saprospiraceae bacterium
ATGCCAAAAACCATCAAATAGAATTACACATCCTGGAACCAGGAACCGCAGGTCTACCATCTTTTTTGGATGTTTTAAAAAATAAAGGAATTACCGCCATCATTCTGGCAGGTTACCTGAAGATGATTCCACCCGCCCTGATCCGTCAATATCCGGACCGCATCATCAACATACATCCGGCGTTATTGCCTGCTTATGGAGGTAAAGGCATGTATGGCCACTTTGTTCATGAAGCTGTGGTATCAGCCGGTGAAACGCAGAGTGGTATGACCATTCACCTGGTTAACGAAAAATACGATGAAGGTCGCCCCTTATTTCAAGCCATTTGCCCTGTATTCCCAGATGACACTCCCGAATTATTGGCTGCCAGGGTGTTGACTCTGGAGCACCGATACTTTGCACCGGTCATAGAAAGATACCTGCTTTCTTTGGAGGCTTGAATTTTGCCATTCCCATTGTCGATAAAAATACCAGGATTGTTGAAACAATTGTGTTCAAGTTTCATTATCATTGCATACATTAAAAATTTTATATATTTAACATCATGATGAAAGCCATAATATATAAATGGAAAAGGTTGATGTTTGGGGTATTTATGCTTTGTGTGACCGCCCAGCTTTTCAGCCAGCAACCGACGAAACCTACCTCCGGTGAAATATACAAAGCCATAGAAAGGCTCAATTTTTTGGGCAATGCGCTTTATGTGGCGGCACACCCTGATGATGAAAACACAAGACTCATTTCTCACCTCGTCAATGGCGTCAATGCGCACACTACCTATTTGTCTCTGACAAGAGGTGATGGGGGACAAAACCTGATAGGACCTGAAATTGAAGAATTGCTGGGTGTAATACGTACACAGGAATTGTTGCAAGCCAGGAAGATTGATGGAGGAAATCAAATGTTTTCGAGGGCCAATGATTTTGGGTATTCCAAAAATGCAGAGGAGACCATTTCAATTTGGGACAACGAATTGGTAAAAAATGATGTTGTATGGGCCATCAGGAAGACCCGACCAGATGTCATCATCAATAGGTTTGACCATCGCACGAGTGGTACTACCCATGGCCACCACACTGCATCGGCGATGCTTGCCCATGAACTTTTTGAAAAAGCAGCAGACCCGCAAGCCTATCGGGACCAACTCAAATTTGTGGAACCATGGAAGGCATCGCGCTTGTTTTTTAACGTATCGTGGTTTTTCTTTGGCAGTCAGGAGGCTTTCAACAAGGCAGATAAAAGCCACCTGATGAGTTTTGAAGTAGGCAGTTATTACCCATTGTTGGGTAAGTCCAATACAGAAATTTCAGCTTTGTCGAGAAGCAAACACAAGTGCCAGGGCTTTGGCAATACAGGCACTCGTGGGAACCAGTCAGAATACCTCGAATTGTTGAAAGGCACTAAACCTACCGATCCCGAAAATCTGTTTGAAGGCATCAACACTACCTGGACCAGAGTTGAAGGAGGAGAAGCTATTGGGGTTGTCCTTGGGCGTGTACAGCAGCAATTTGATTTTTTACATCCCGAAAAATCCATTTCAGATCTATTGAAGGCTAAGACTATGATCGAGGGTTTGAAGGACAAATTCTGGAGAGACAGAAAGCTGAAAGAAATCAATGACATCATACTAAACTGCCTTGGTTTGTATGCTGAGTGCATCGCATCGTCTCACACTGCCGTAAGAGGTGAACAAATAAAAGCGGACATTGAAGTGGTAAAAAGATTACCCGGACAAGTGACATTGAAAAGAATAGCCTTGTTGCCCGCGGGAAAAGACACCCTGGTGATGAAGCCATTGGGTGACAATGAAACATATTTACAATCCTATTCTTACACCATTCCTTCAGATGCCTGGTACACCAATGCTTATTGGCTTAATGAAAGAGGAAGCCTGGGTATGTACAAAGTTGACCAGGTCGAATGGATTGGCATGCCGGAAACACCCAGACAATTGAACGTTCAGTTTGACTTTGAAATTGAGGGCAAATTGGTTTCAATGGTGCGACCCATCGCTTACAAATTCAACAGCCCTGAGGATGGTGAAACCTACCGGCCTTTTGAAATTACGCCTGAGGTATCGGTAAGTTTTCCGGAGAAAGTGGTGGTTTTTGGAGATCAACACCCCCGAAAGGTTACCGTTAATGTCAAAGCAGGAGCTCCCGGACAAAAGGGCAAGGTGAGGCTGCCCGTTAAAAATGGATGGAAAGTAAGTCCTGCCTACTTTGACTTCGACATCGCAGAAAAAAATGCTGAACAAAGATTTGAGTTTGAAATCAGCCCACCCAATGAAAGCGGGGAACTAACCTTACAGGCAGAAGCAGAAGTAGGCAGCAGGGTTTACAACAAACAAATGGTTACCATTACTTATGACCACATACCCACCCAATTGGTCTATATGCCAGCTGAAACAAGATTTGTACGATTGGATATCAAAAAGGCAGGCAACCGATTGGCTTATATTCCCGGAGCGGGTGATGAGGTGGCCAATAGTCTGCGTCAAATCGGCTACCTGGTTGATGAGATCGAGGCAAAAAACATTCGATTGGATCAACTCATGCAATACGACGCCCTTATCATGGGGGTAAGAGCCTACAATACCAACGAGGATTTGAAATTCAAACAAAAAGAAATCCTGGCGTATGCAGAGCAGGGAGGAAATGTCATTGTGCAGTATAATACCAACAGCCGATTGACGGTGGGTTCCAATTTAGGCCCCTACCCCATTAAAATTGGTCGTGAACGGGTAACGGTAGAAAATACCCCGGTAAGATTTTTAGCACCTGATCACGAGGTATTGAATTATCCCAACAAAATAACCGCCAAAGATTTTGACGGCTGGGTGCAAGAAAGAGGACTGTATTTTGCCAGTGAATGGGATCCAGCCTATACACCCATCTTGTCGTGCAATGATCCCGGTGAAGAGCCAAGAGATGGGGGCATGCTCATTGCCAAACATGGTGAAGGACACTTTATATACACAGGCTATAGTTGGTTCAGGCAGCTGCCTTCGGGAGTCGCCGGTGCCTATAGAATCTTTGCCAATATGGTTTCATTAGGGAAAGACCTGAAGCCATGAAAAACAATGGCTGGCCCCGGATTTACCTGGTTTTGATACTTGCCAATGCCTTGTACATCCTATTGTTTATTTGGATCATGAACCATTATTCCGCATGAGCATAGCCTGGCAGGATTGGCTGGTTTTAGGAGGAACGCTTGCCTTTATCATTATTTACGGCATGTACGTTTCCAGCAGAAAAATAATGACAGCCGAAGAATTTCTGAAAGAGAAACAAGAGGTAAAATGGTGGACCATAGGCTTGTCAGTGATGGCCACACAGGCAAGTGCCATCACATTCATGAGTACGCCCGGGCAGGCATTTCACGATGGCATGGGTTTCGTACAATTCTATTTCGGACTGCCCATTGCCATGATCATTATTTGTGCAACATTTATTCCCATCTTTCACCAACAAAAGATTTTTACAGCTTACGAGTACCTCGAAAACAGGTTTGATAAGCATACGCGGGTATTGACATCCGTATTGTTTTTGATCCAACGGGGCTTAGGTGCCGGGATTACAATATATGCACCTTCGATTATCTTATCCACCATTTTAGGATGGAATCTTACCGCCCTGAACATCATCACCGGCAGTCTGGTGGTATTATACACGGTCAGTGGAGGCACCAAAGCAGTGGCTGTAACCCAAAAGCAACAAATGCTCGTTATTTTCATCGGAATGGCCGCCGCCTTTGGAGTGGCGCTTAACAGTCTGCCTGAAAACATCCATTTTACAGATGCGTTATCAATAGCCGGCATTGATGGTAAAATGAAGTTGGTGGATTTTTCATTTAATATGGAAAGCAGGTATACGTTTTGGTCAGGGATAACAGGTGGCATGTTTCTGGCCTTGGCGTATTTTGGAACCGACCAAAGCCAGGTACAAAGGTATATTTCGGGCAATAGTATCAGAGAAAGCAGAATGGGGCTAGTCTTCAATGGTTTGTTTAAGGTACCCATGCAGTTTTTCATCCTGCTTTGTGGCATCATGGTGTATGTGTTTTTTCAATTTCAACCGGCTCCATTGTTCTTCAATCAACCTGCACTTGAAAAAGCCAGAAGTGGTGGGCAAAAAGAGGCAATCATTGCCCTGG
>CALJKQ010000082.1 GCA_937973565.1 uncultured Saprospiraceae bacterium
CCGATCTATTATTTTACTAATCATTTTTATATATTTTTAATTATTTTAAATACCCTTTTTTGTTAATATATACTAATTAATTAATCATTTTTGTTTACATTTGTATAATTTAATAATTATTTTGGAAAAAATATACGCATTTCACGAACGGTACCTCACCCAGAGCAGGCCGGCTTTTCAGCGATACCTCCTGCCTTCCATCCAATGGGAAGATAGGTTGATTGCCATTAAAGGTGCCAGGGGCGTAGGCAAGACCACAATGATGCTCCAACATATAAACCAACGTTTTGGGGACGACTCCAATGCGCTTTATGTTTCCATGGACAGCATTGCTGTTAAGCCTTATTCGGTGTTCGACATTGCAGAATACCACGTAAACCGGGGTGGTACCCACCTTTTCCTGGACGAGATCCACAAATATGCCGATTGGAGCCGGGAGCTTAAATCGGTTTACGACTTGTTTCCTGAATTAAAAGTAGTGTTTTCAGGTTCTTCCATGCTCCAAATTTATAAATCCTACGGAGATCTGAGCAGGCGCGTCACTACTTATCATTTGCATGGCCTTTCTTTCAGAGAATACCTGGTGATGGAGACAGGCTTGCCATTGCAGTCTTATTCTCTTTCCTTTATCCTTGAAAACCACATAGAACTGGCCAAAGAGCTTGCTTCCAGGGTGAAAATATTTGACTACTTTGATGCGTACCTCAAGTATGGCTACTATCCCTTTTACAAAGACAACGCCGATCAGTATTTATTCCGACTGGAACAGATCATCAACACCATCCTGGATGTAGATCTGCCCCACATGGTAGAAATCAATGCCGTCAACATTTTTAAGATGAAAAAGCTGCTCTACCACCTTGCTACTTCGGTGCCTTTCCAACCCAATATCAGCAAGCTGGCGGCCAGCCTGGAGGTCAACCGAAACACACTCAGCAGCTACATCCACTACTTGCACGAAGCCGGCTTGCTGTTGTTGCTACTGGATGCCGGAAAAAGCTACAGTCTGCTTTCAAAGCCGGAAAAAGTCTACCTGCAAAACACCAACCTGTTGTATGCCATCAATGCTGAAAAAGCAGACAAAGGTACCCTCAGGGAAATGTTCTTTTTCAACCAGCTCAGTGCTGCACACAAAGTAAACTTCTCTGCCATAGGTGACTTTCTGGTAGACGATCGGTATGTTTTTGAGGTGGGTGGCCCATCCAAAAAGTACGATCAGATCAAAGCCAAAACCCAAAGTTACCTGGCCGTAGACGACACCATATTTGGCAGCAAAAACAAGATTCCCATCTGGCTTTTTGGTTTTCTTTACTAACCATAAGGGCAAGCCTGCACAAGGATAAATAACCAGCAAAGGGAAACTATTTTAATTTCAATAACCCCTCGGCTCTATTCAGATATGGGTATTTCAAAAACTTCACCGAGGCAAACCAGCATATTGCCTTCAATATTGTAATCCAGTTTCGAAAAACTCATAGTTTCGGGATTCAAAGTAAATTCAATCGTGGCTAATTGTATGTTCATACCATTATCCAGTGCTACTACAAACTCTACCGGTATATCTACCTTCTCCATAACACTGCCATCATAATCGTGGATCTCATATCCCGACCATCTTACTTTCAAGTCAGTGATGACAGCCCCTTTAATGCGGTCATAGAAAGAACTCGGGCTAAGGTCCACATCATAATGATCAAAGCCTTCCAGATAGGTTTCAAGGGCTTCGGCATGACAGGCAAAATTTCCGGATTCATCGTGAAAACAAAATGAAAAAACAGCATCGGTACATTGGATTTCAAAGCCACCGTCCGACAACCAGATGCGATCATCTTCATATTCAAGATAATGTTCGGTAATCATTACCAGCCTTATATCCTCTATGGTTTTACCGGTAAGGGCATCTTTCCATGTTTGTGTCAGCTGTTCTGTGTTTTCCATTTTTAAAATTTTTATCAATCCAGCAGCAACCATCGAAAGCCAAGTCTCATCCTGTTGTCGAATTGTGGATGCAAGGCCGCCAGGTAGTTGATGCGATCATTTATATATTCCTGAATGTTTTCAAATTTAAAAAAGATTCTAAACTTGGATACTTTACCCAGGATGTAAAAATCGGCACTCATGTATGGGTCTTCGTACGACTGATCTCCGCGGTAATAATTACCGGTCACCACGTCGTATTCCGGCAGTAAGATATTGGGTATGTATTTCACTTCCAACCCTGTACGCAACAAGAGGTTCTTCTTAAAAAAAGTCCTTTCCAGGTAAAGATTGGATTTGACATAAAACGCTGGCAAGGGGATAAAATCCTGGTTCAGCTGCTGCCAGAAAGCGTGTGATTCCAAATGGATGGCTTTCCATTTCCAATGCTGTGACACCATAGCCTGGGTTACCTGCACCGTGCCTCCAAATTGTAGCGGAAGTCCGGTGGTACCCCTGTATATGTAGTTATCAATGATTTGCTGTCCCAGACTTGCCCTTAGTCCCAGCCAGGGCAAATCGAGGGTGGCAGTAAAAGAAGTGCCCAACACATTATCGTAAGCGTACTGGTACACGTATTGCTCATTGAGGGTTAACACTTCCTGGTTCCAGTAAGGTTGAGAATTAAACAGAGACCACTCTCCCGAAAGTTTGGCAACCTTCCCCAATTGAAGGGCAGTATTGGCTTCCAGCAAAAAACTTCCGGCGTTGGCCCCCAGGCCCAGTTTGGCGCGGGTAAATATATCCAGCGCAGAACCGGCTGCTATTTTGCCATCAAATCGCAGTGTGATATCGTTGATTACTTTTGAATGGCCCCCATCATTGAGTTGAAAATTGTCATAAACCAGTGAGAGCGTGCCGGATGCCCGTTTCCATTGAGATCTGAGCAAAAAAGCATTGCTGTATTGTGTGAGATTGACCCTGTTGCGGATGCCCCGGGTATCGGTGAGATATTGATTGTAAAACAAGGTATCGGCCTGTGAGGTCAAACCTGTATCGTAAAAGCCCTGGTATCCCGTTTTGATTTCCAACTTATGGCCAATGGCAAAACGGGATGATACAGCCGGCTTACCATCCAGCGCCAGAGCTGAATGTAAAAAATAGACTTGTTGTTCGTACCTCGTTTTATTGTCGCTCAAATACACAGGTACATTGATCCTGAATTGGCCGGAGGCTGTTTTCAACGAAAAGGTATCTACGCCACCATTGTGCACTTCGTTATTGGTATTGGATATAAAGCCCCCGAAAAAATCGAGTTTATCGGCCTTGGTCGTCCATCGCACGGCTATGGCTACATTGGTTGTTCTTGTGCCCTGATTTTGGTAATAACCCAGCTGTGATATTCTTTTATAATTGAGAGAAACCGCCAGGCCATCCTTGAATTTTTGCCCATACTCCGCACCTACGACAAAGTTTTGTTGAGAACCAAAGATGGGTGAAAAAAATAAGTCTGCCATCGGACGTTCTGAATCGTAGAAACGAATGGAATCCA
>CALJKQ010000083.1 GCA_937973565.1 uncultured Saprospiraceae bacterium
CTTTACTCCAGACAGGATCTGTCCAATTTTCCTTTATCCAATTTATGACCTTCATGTATTTTTTGATATTATTCGCAGTTGGATTTTTTATTCTTCTTTTGTTCTTTCAATTCCTTGAGTCACTTTATTGGGTAAAACAAACAAGAATTCTCCTAATGCTATCGCAAATTCTACAATTCTCTTTGCATCTTCTTCCGTAGGGAGGTCTGCATTTTCATCGGCATGTCTCTGGTCGTTTGCTTCAAGTCTTATTTGATGTGCCCATTTTGACATGCCCTCAGTTATTAAATGATCTTTTGCTGCCTGTTCAATTCTTTTGTAAAGTGTTCCTTCTTTGTAGCCTTTATCTTTTAACATTGCATCAATTGAACTTGCAGATAACATTATAGAACCTGCCGGGGCATGTATAGTTTCCAATGATTGAGATAAGAACGCTTTTGCCTTTTCCGGTATACTTGAATCAACAGAAATCGAATTAGGGAAGAGTTCCAATGCCGTGGTGTGTTGTTGATTTCTACTACCAATTATAGCACCTCCGCAGCTTTGGCAAACATAGGTTAGCCATATTCTTTGATTGCCACCATTAGCATTATTGGTGTTGAATTGGTGAACATTTGTAATATTCGGATTTGCAATATTGCAGTGAGGACACCTTTTCATATTTAATCTCTTAGTTAGATCCATCCCTTATCGTATTTAAGTGCTTGCTGAGAACGGTTTGCATTGACGAAGGCAGCCCGTTTAGGGCTGCTTTTCGTTCAATGCTATGTTAGCATTGGTTTGCTACTCGACATCTAGAATTAAAAATTTATTTCGATCGAATGTTATCCCATATAAATAAACAAAAATGGGAAAAACACCAATAAATTCTAAAAACGTAAAGTCAACTGCAAAAGAAATTAAAAAACAAACTAGACTAATGATTAAAGCAGATGAGTAGATAGGATTTGTTCTACAATTCACAACAAGATTTTTTTCGTTATTCAAAATTGTTTTTGCATCTGATGAACACCAGTCTAAGTGTGCACGAATAGTTCCAATATCCTTTAATTCAATGCTGATTTTAGAATTATTACTAAGCCAATAGTAATCTTGGTTTATTTGAAGTTTATACTTTCTTAAAAAGTGAATAGATTCCTTTCTATAAATAACTAAATTCATAATTACAAATTTTTCCAAAAATAATAAGTGTGATAACTTACAGATAAAACTAGCAAAGAATTTAAATCCGTTTTACTTGATTCTAACGAGTCAACTTTATTTAGAAAAGAAGCTTCACCGCCTTCCTTTAAAATTTGTTTAATTTCTAGATAGGTTTTTTCTTCTTCACTGTCCGGAGTTAATGAGTTGCCTTGATTGTTGTGTATTTTATTCATTGCATCTTTGATTCTCGATTCAAACATTGATGAAACTTGAAAATTAGAGAATTCGTTTTCTTTTTTAATTTCATTAATCAGAAAATTATAATAATCGTCAACCGTAATTAGACTTTTATTTAGTATTAGTTTATGTAATAGAGCATTGTGTAATTTTCCAATTTGATTGTATGGGTTAGAAGCCCTTTCTGTATTATAAAGATTTGATAAACTATTAATGTAATTAGGTAATTCTCCATTGCTTGTGGGCGCTGCCATACTATGATATTCTTTAATAGATCGGTAAGAACCAATCAAAGCAGCACCAATTATTGCGCCTGGAGGACCTCCAGCAACACCGCCTATTCCAGCACCTTCAGCGAAACCCAAAATATCTTCAGTTATGCACCACCAACATGCCCTAAGTTCTGTTATTTGATTTTGTCCAGTATCATCTTTTAAGTCGGTGCAAGATAAAATTGATATCAATAATGTCAATAAAAATAAATTAATTTTCATAAAAATTAAATTTTTGCTGTCCAGCAGTTCCCACCGTTTGACCAACATGGTCGCAGCATCTTTTAAATTGTACTTCATCGTCTTACTCATCTTCACCTTTAACTCTTAACGGTTTAATTTGACTTTCCGCATATCATCTTGAGTTTTTACTTGGAATCTCAAATTTTCGAAGGACTTTTTCTTTCTAATCGATGCTAACTTATATATATCCGAAACTCTCCCATAAGCGCAATTGCATCATGTGAAACAACACCCTGATTTTCAATAGAACTACCCTGCCCTAAACGCCTATAAACATTTACAAAACGCATATCCGCATCCGTATTTAACCGTCTATAAACGCCTACAAATGCTTCTTTGACGTTTATTGCAATTCTCACCCCAAAATCCAGCTCTTTCGTCCACCCAATTTTCATAACCAGTACTTTAATCGCTATAAAATTAATATTATACCCACATACTATAAAATAAATACTCTATAATTTTACAAAATATCAATCATTCTAATATTTCAAAATTATATTTTGATCTGGCGACAAAAACCACCATCCTGCCAAATATTATTTGCAAGTAATACCTTGAGTAGAATTAATCTATGTAAACTTAACCTTCAAAAATAGGCTTAAAAATCATTGCCTTCAATATGAAATAATCGCGTTTTCCCGGAAATAATCACGATTTTATTTTCACAATATACTGATAATCATTAGAATAAATGCACATTTTTCCCAAAATCGACTAATTGATCTTTACCTTAACAGCAAGCTCCTATTCCCAAATCCCTATCACCTCACCACCACCCTCTTCCTCCACCCCTCCAACGCCTTGGCATTAAATCCACCAAACGCCTCTTTCTCAAAACGGGCGTGCTCGGCTTTCATGGCCTGGATGGTGGATTGATAGATATTATTGGTGGTGGCCATGTCGTTGACATTCTTCAGGGCTTCTTGTAGCTGGCGGCGGTAGATCTCACCGATGTCAAAGTAAAGATTGACGTAATCATCCAGGGCGTCGTTGAGATCGAGGTAGTTGTACGACTGATAGGTATCGAGCAGGGTGCGGGTGGTGAAGAGGAGGCTGTCATCTTTTTTGTTTACATCCAGGTAGAGTTGTACGGTGAGCTTGAGGCGATCGGTGAGAAAAGGTTCTTCGGTTTGGAAACGACGGAAGCCGCCTTCTTCTACCAGCTTGTTCATTTTTTTGATCTTAATGCGGTTGGTGGGCGACCAGGGTGTGTAGTTGCTTTCAAAGTGCATTTTGCGGTCACCAAAAGTATCGGTGAAACGATGGCCTTGGTCAATCATCCAGGCTTTTAGGGTGTCCTGGCGCGGGGTAAGTCTGATGTGGTTGTCGTTGCGCAAACAAGACCATACCTGTTCATCGGCAGGGGGTACTACCAGAAGTCTGTAATCACTGATTCCAGCCTTGTATTCAAAATATGGGGGTTCAAATTGCCGGCCGTGGTCATACAGGTGCATGACGGCATGGGAGGTAAGGTCTAACTTGACATCTTCGCGTGGGAGGGAATCGAGTTTGTCGTGGTTACTCGTCATACCTGCGCTGTAATCGATGCTGATGTGGCTGAGTGTGGATGATCCATCGCGCTGGGTAAAATGAAAATTGGCCCTGTAATGCAGGCTGTCGAGCACACTTTCTCCAAAGGCCTTAAAAACGCGCTGTCCTTTGGGAGGAGCAATCAACCAAATATCACTGAGGGCAAATTGCTCGCGGTCGAATATGATTTCGCCACTAAACAATTCTCCTTCTTCATGGCGGGGATAAAAACGGATGGTGGTCAGCTTACCTATATTTTTTCCACGTTCGAGACGGAATTTATTTTTCATCTTACCCTTGCCAAACTGCAGCGGGTTTTCAGGAAAAAGACCTTGTCCGTCGAGCAAGGAATATAGCGACAACGAGTGGCTAAAATCAAAGTTGAAAAAATAACCCCCGAAATTGTGGGCAGCCAGGTACGACTGTCCGTTTTTAAAAGTCATGGCACGGATGCCGTCTACCTTTAATTCCGCATTGTAATAAGCCTCCATAAACTCTACCGGCCGGCTATTGCAAATGGTTTCCGCAACCAGGTAGGCTTTTGCCGTGGTGGACTCGTCGTCTTCTTTCAGCCTCGATCTGCATTGGCTCAGCCATTCGTAGAGGTAGTCATCATCGGCATACACCACCACATCTTCGATGAGTTGAGAATCCGGATTGAGTTTGATGATCGATGGCATTTCAGTGACCGGCAGAATAACGGCAAAATAACCGAGGTAGCTGATTTCAATGCTATCTTTATTAGCTACTGTCAGTTCAAAATATCCAGCTTCGTTGGCGATGGTGCCGCCCTCTTTGTTTTTAAAAGAGACGTGAGCAAAAGGCAGGGCTTCGTTGGTTTTCGCATCGACCACTCGGGCGGAAGTTTTGGTTTGGGCCAAAAGCAACTCTGTATTGTTGCTTAACAATAGGAACAGACAGAAAAATATTTTTGCGGTAGCACCCAACAATCTTCTTTTTATCTGAAGCAAAGTAAAAGAATTTGATCTTTTCAACCTCGAAAATCTAAGTCATTTGTCGCAGGTAAGCAGCCCGGCATATATTTTCATTTTTACCTGTTTCTGACTGGACCTTGATAGCAGAAATAAAAATAACAATCCATTAAAAAGAAAATACCTAAAATAAAGGTAAAAAACACCCCTGGTTAGGGCTCTGGATAGTTCAAATAATGCCCTCAAATTGAAGAATATGAGTATCTTTATCAACGTCAACCACCATGTACTTCCTGAAGTATGTAAATAATGATCCAAAAAAACAAATATTATTTTCTGCTCTTGGTTTGCCTTATCCAATGGGGCTGCAGCAAAACCGTATATGTACATTCCGATAGTCTGGGTACCTCCAAGTACACACTTTACAAAAGCAATTATAAATACGAAGAATCTTCCTACAACGGTAGCTTTAGTGTGTGGGGCAAGTATGAGGTTAAAAAAAACAGGATTGAATTTTTGTGTAAAGATAAAGGCAAGGTTCCGTATCACTATTACGGGGGCACCGTCAGCACCAAAGAAAACACCAGCTATGAAGATGATATTTATGTGCATGTAAGCAATCAAATCCACAAGGAACCCATCGTCAATGCCAATATTCACATCTTTGACAGTCTGGGCAATATGGTGGGGACTACCTGCACCGATCTAGCCGGCTATGCGCTGATTACGCCCGATACATTTCCCCGCTATCTTCAAATTGAGGTCTTTGAGCACGCGCGATTTAAGATGCCATTTCCGCAAAATGCAGACAACCATTACTTCGTTGCTTTGGAATCACTCAAACCCGGAGGCAGGCAAACCGACAACTGCCTGAGTGATTATCGGGATGTTTTATTGGAATATCGCAAAGATCCTAAGGACAAGACCCTTGAAAAATTTGAAAGGAACGGCGTCGTTTTCGTGCGAAGTGAAAAAAAGCCATAGAATTAAACACGTGATTTTCAGAATATTATTTTGTAGGCTTTATTCAATTTGAGTGTCCCTGAATTAATGTGTCGAGTTTTTGTTGTTGGCAAAATAAAATATGGCCATTTAAATTAGTATTGTGAAAATCAATTTTTGCGTTGTATTTTGGTATCACACCACTGTACTTTTCAAACCATGTACGGTGGTGGGAATCATCAAAACTTAGGCCATGATTGACCACGAAGACATTCATAAAATAGCCAGGCACAGCAATGCCGATGCCGGTCAGCTCCGACAGCTGCTTACCACCCATGTGTACCAGACAAAAAAGGGCTGGCAAAAATTTTTAAACCTGCTGCTCATTACTCTTGGGGTGGGTCTCACGGTTTCGGGCATCCTATTCTTTTTTGCTTACAACTGGGAAGACTTGCCGGCCTTTGCCAAATTGGGGCTGACACAGCTACTGCTCATCATTACCACAGCTGCCGTGCTCATTAACAGGCTGACTGATACCATTAAAAACATAGTGCTTACCGGCGCTGCCATGCTGGTGGGTGTTTTGTTTGCAGTGTTTGGGCAAATATACCAGACAGGAGCCAATGCCTATGACTTTTTTTTAGCGTGGACTCTGTTTATTATGTTGTGGACAGTGGTGTCGAATTTTGCACCGCTATGGTTGCTGTTCATCACTCTGATCAACACCACCTTTGTATTGTACACGCAACAGGTAGCCAGAGATTGGGACCCTATTTTTATTCTTACCTTACTTTTTGTATTCAATACCCTCGCAGTCATTCTTTCACTGACAGTTCCAAAATATTTAAAGAAAAATCCTGTTCCAAACTGGTTTACTTACCTGCTAGCACTGGCCGCCGTGAGTTTTTCGACCCTTGGTATTTGTTATGGAATTGTTGAAACAGTTAGTACCTCTTTCAATGTTTTGATCATCCTCAGCTCAGGCCTGTTTACCCTCGGCTTACGATATGGCTATCTTACAAAAAATCTATTTTACCCGTCTTTGATTGCGCTGAGCATCATCATTATCATCTCTGTTGGCATAACACAAATTTCAGAAGGTGCTGGTGCATTTCTACTGATATCTTTCTTCAACATCATCAGCATCTCAGTAGTCATAAAAGTATTGTTGTCATTAAAAAAGAAATGGGATCATGAAAACTAGAGAACAGATAGACCAATTGCTGCAATACATCAAAGGCCAGTTTGCGGAAACAGTGGTGGTGGATGAGGATGCGTTGTATAAAAGTTATGAACAAACAGAAAACAACCATTCGATGGCTATTAAAATCCTTTCTGTATTTGGGGGTATATTGGGCAGCCTTACGTTCATTGGCTTTTTGTTTCTGGCAGGTATTTATGACAGTGGTGTTGGCATGATTGTGACCGGTATATTGTTGATGGTAGCTTCGATTTGGCTCAACAAGGAATTTGACACTATCTTGTTGGATACAGCGAGTATTTCTGCCTTCCTGATCAGCCTCGTGCTCATTGGCACCGGCATGACAAGCCTGGAAGTAAATTACAACATTACCCTGATTTTATTCACGGTGATTTCTTTTATCCTCATACTTTTTGTACACAATTACATTTTTGCTTTCATAGCAGCTTTGGTGATCAATGGCTGTGTTTTGATGCTCTTAGGCACCAACGAAATGTTTGATCTCATTCACTTTTGGGTTGCCGGTCTTACAGCTTTATTACTGATGCTCTTTTTAAAAGAAGAAAAACTGTTGGCTCAATTCAAAAACCATGTTGATTTATTCAAACCTTTAAGAATAGCCTTGATTTTATCACTGCTGTTTTGTTTGTACATGCTGACCAGAGCCGGACTTTTTCCACTCAATCAGGGCCTCTTCTGGTTGTCGTCTCTTATCATGCTGGCAGGCATTCTTTACACGCTCAGACCGCTGCTGCACACCATGGATATCTCGAAAAAAAAGCAACAATATATAGTCTATGCGGCAGCGATCCTCTTGCTGGTACCGACAGCTCCATCACCCAGCATTATGGGCTCTTTGCTGATCTTGCTATTAAGCTATCATAGTAATTACAAAACCGGCACGGCCATTGGCATCATATCTTTTATCTATGCTCTCGGTCAATATTATTACGACCTGCACTTTACCCTGCTGACCAAATCGATGCTGATGTTTACATCCGGACTGCTCTTTCTAGGTCTTTATTTTGTAAGCCATAAAAAACTCTCTGCAGATGAAATCAATTAAATGGTGGATCATACTTATCAATTTATTGCTGATCCTGGCCTACATCAACTGGTCTATCTATGAGAAAGAACAAATGATCAAAAACGGCCAACTCATCTTACTGGAGCTGGCTCCGGTTGACCCCAGGTCATTGATGCAGGGCGATTATATGTCGCTGCGCTACAAAATGGCTCAGGGTGTTAAGACCGATTCCATCGAAAAGTTGGGCTACTTTGTTGTCACCCTAGACCCTGCTGGCGTAGCCAATCGGGTAAGAATCCAAACCGATATCACACCACTGCAATCATCAGAAAAGCTCATCCGCTACCACCTGGTCGATCAATGGAATCTAAACATAGGCGCCGAATCCTTTTTCTTCGAAGAGGGCCAGGGGGAGAAATACGAAAAGGCAAAATATGGCGGCATCAGGGTAGATGGTGATGGCAACAGTGTTTTGGTTGGATTATATGATGAGCAGAAGAGAAGGATTGAATAAGCTTGCTGGTGCTTCGTTATATGTTCGAAATGTTAAGCAGCGCTAAATGTTCGAAATTTGATGCGGCCATTAGTGTTGAGTTATGGAAGGGGGGGCCTCATTTGGCAATTCTCTCTTATTTACGTTGATTCAAAGGAAAACAAAGTCCCTGCTTCTATTTGTGGATATAGGGATCCCCTATTAACAATTCCAGCCGCTCAAGTCATTTTTCCTTTATGTACTTTTGCAATCGCCTCACCCATGGAATGCACTTGCAATTTTTCGTATATTTTTTTGATGTGATTGTTAACGGTAAAGTAGCTGATGCCCATTTTGTCGGCTACCATTTTATAACTTAAGCCATCACTAAGGTAAGACAACACTTCATTCTCTTTGGAAGACAGGTTCCAGTCGGGTTTTGGGTCCTGTGAGGATTGACTTCCGCTAAAATGTTTCATAACCTTTAGGGCAATTGAAGGGCTCATGCTTGCCCCCCCTTTTAACACCTCATCTATGGCCTGCAGGATGGCATTTACAGAAGCTGATTTTAATATATAGCCTTCTGCTCCCGCTTTAAGGGCAGCAAATACTTTTTCATCGTCGTCAAAAGCAGTTTGTACGACTACCAGGATTTGCGGCCAATTGGCTTTTATCTTCCGAATGGCTTCAATACCATTAACACCGGGCATTTCGATGTCCATCAACACCACCTGAGGCGGGTTTTCGTCGAAAGCTGACTCGAAACCGGATCCGGTGGCGTAACTGCCGGCATGCCTGTATTCTGATGACAGCTGAATCAATAGTTCCAGGCTTTCTCTCCTGCTTTTATTATCATCAAATATGGCAACTCTAATCATAAATAAATGGTTCCTAAGAAAATGCGGTTAAAGCCTAAAGACGAAATGTTATAAATATTTCCAACATGCAATTTTGTCAGACTAATTTCTTTTCCTTTTCTCCTAAAGATAAAGATAATTTGCTGTACTCCATATGAATATTAAAGGTCCCTTCTGAATTTATTTTATGGATAAGTTCTCTTGTCCAAAGCAGAATGGATTTTGCTTCTTCGTGTGATAACTCTATTGAATCGTCCACCATTTTAATGGCAATTTCCAGGTCAGGCAGATATTTGTTAAATAAAAACATCATTCTCGACAATAATTCCTGACCAATGTTAGATTGGATACGACTCAACCAGATAATATCCGAAATATCTTCCATTGATTTTTCTGATACATTCATAATCCGATGGGTAAGATCTGATGTAAAATGATTGTCATTGCTCTTATTCAGCATGAGCTCAGCATAAGTCTTAATGCTTCCCAACCCAGCCATCACATCGTTTTGTAATTGGAAATTAATTACTTCCTGGGCCCTTCTGAGTTCATTTTCCCGCGAAAGAATTTCCTGATTCTGTTTCAGCAAAACTTCATTTCTCTCCAACTCATTGCTAAGCCTGGATTGAGCTTCCAATTTATCCTGATAATACTGCCTGCTTCTGTAACCCAGAGCAGAAGAGAAAACCAAAACATCCAAAAAACATCCCACAAAATATAACTGGTATTCACTTATGCCCAGAATTTTGTGATTGGAATAGATAGACAACATGGTTAAAAAACTAAAAAATGCATAAATCAATGCACCGGCAATGATGATTCTCACAAAAGTGCTTTTCCTGATGAAAGCTGCCCCTGTTAATCCTACGAAGGCAATCGTAACCAAAACAAGCTTACTATAAAAAAAATACTCCCGACTGATAAAGTCGATTTCAGTAAAAAAGATTTTGGCAAGATGTACAAAGAGCGAAATAGCGATTGAAATATAAAATGCCAACACCGACATTTTTACCAACCTGGCCCCGTTGTTAATTTCAAGCACCTGTGCAATAAAATAAACGTAACTTACCAACATCCATAAAATTAATATTTCATCAACTACGAAATGCCAATATCGGCTAGCCGGTTCAAAAGAATGGTGCCCGGATGTAATAAAAAATATCAGGTAAACAACAAGAGAAATGAGGTAGTTACAATAAAGGATGATAAATCTGTCTCTTTGGAGTAAATAAAGAAATCCATGATACAGCCACATGATGGAAGCAGCTCCCAGCACAATCCTCTCAACAATATAAGACTCTGCATTTATCAATCTATTCCTTTATTCAAATGTAAAAATCATTCCTTTCATCGTTGGCATCCAAACTGATATAGGAATTAATTATATTAAATTTCTCTCAATAACTATTGTGCTTTTTTCCCAATTACGCTTTGTCCTGAAAAATTACATCCATATATCCTGCCAATAATAACCACTGCCTCCATTAAGAAATGTTGTACTACGGAATTGAAATTCAGCATGCATTTCAACATTCTGACTGGAGGCAAATGGTTCAATTGTGTTTATAGTATCAAAACAGCCAAAACCCAAAGTTGTACTTTCCAATTTTTCTGGTATTTTTATCCTTCCTTCCATTTTTACATCTCGCTGGTATACTGTCAGCTAGTTTTCACCTTCTTGTATTCCTTTTTTGACCTCAGGCATTCTCCACTGACTTTTCTTTATCTAGGTCATTGATCTGGT
>CALJKQ010000084.1 GCA_937973565.1 uncultured Saprospiraceae bacterium
GGGCTGCCATACTTTTGTGTTATCAAATAAGCACAAAGTGAGACTATTAATTCTTTTCATATGTATGTTAATGATTCTGCCCATTTGGGCTCAGTCAAGGCCTGAAATGATTGATCATTACAACACAGAAGCCGGTCTAGCCCTTCAGGGATATGACGTTGTAGCCTATTTTACTTTGGGCAAAGCAGTTAAAGGCAACGCTCAAATTGCCCATAGGATTGGCAACAGACTTTATTATTTTTCAACCCCTTTACATCGTGATCTATTTATTGCCCATCCGGGTCATTATGAGCCCCAGTATGGTGGGTGGTGTGCGTATGCAATGGGTGAAACAGGGGAAAAAGTTGGCATCAATCCCGAAACCTTTAAGATTGTTGAAGGCAAATTATATTTATTCTACAATGCCTATTTTACCAATACACTGAAAAAGTGGAACAAGGACGAAAAGAACCTAAAAAGAAAAGCGGATCAGCATTGGCAAGCCCTAATTGATCACTGATAGCTTTAAAAAGTTAAATTTATCCTACACTAACTGAGAACTACAACCCCTCACTCTAATTAATTGTTAATAATAAATCGAAATAAAAATGCAAACAAAAAGTATGATTTCATGGATCTTGCGGCTTGTGGTAGCTGGGATCCTTTTGCAAACCCTGTATTATAAATTTACAGCCCATCCGGATTCGGTTCATATTTTTTCAGCCTTGGGCGTTGAACCCTATGGAAGAATCGGATTGGGGATCATTGAATTGATCACCGCTGGATTGGTTTTGATGCCAAGGACACAGCTTTATGGAATGGTGTTGAGTTTGGGTATTATTTTAGGTGCCATCTTCAGTCATCTGTTGGTCTTAGGTGTCAACGTTCAAAATGACGGAGGTGGGCTTTTTACCCTTGCCATCGTTGTATTGATAGCTTGTGCAATTTATTTAATTATGCATAAAGATGAAGTTAGGAAACTGATTCAAAATTGGATAAAATGAAGTTTAGATCACTTTTCTTATACGTAGTGCTGTTTAGTAGCTGCTCAGCGGGAGCTCAGAAAAATAAGCCGGGTCAAACAACCTATTCAAATAATAAAAATGTTCAAAAAATGGAATTATCAGATCAGGAATGGAAAGAGCGATTAACAGACGAACAATATTACATACTCAGGGAAAAGGGAACAGAAAGGCCATTTACGGGTAAGTTTGTATTTACCAAAGACAAGGGTACCTATAAATGTGCAGGCTGTGGGGAACCCTTGTTTACCGATGATATGAAATTTGAATCACATTGCGGATGGCCTAGTTTTGACAAAGAAATTGCCGGCGGTAAAATTATCCAGACGCAGGATTTGAGTCATGGTATGGTACGCACTGAAATCACCTGTGCCAAGTGCGGAGGTCACCTGGGGCATATCTTTGATGATGGTCCGACCGAGACCGGTGTGCGGTATTGTGTCAATTCTGCTTCCTTATCCTTTGAGCCGGCGGAGGCTGAGCGTACAGCCAATGCAACCGACACCATTACATTGGGCGGAGGTTGTTTTTGGTGTATTGAGGCCATTTTTGAAGAACTGGATGGGGTAGTAGATGTAAGATCGGGTTACAGCGGTGGTACTCTTACCAATCCTAATTACAAAGCCGTTTGTTCGGGAACAACAGGTCATGCAGAAGTAGTAGAGATTACGTATAAGCCTGATGTTATAAGGCTGGAAGATTTGCTGGAAGTATTCTTTACATTGCACGACCCAACTACCCTCAATCGCCAGGGAGCGGATGTGGGTACACAGTACCGTTCAGTCATTTTTTACCGCAATGATGGTCAAGAAAGGATTGCCAAAAATGTAATTGCCACTTTAAATGCTGAGAAAGTATTTCCCAATCCCATTGTGACGCAGGTAGCGCCATTTACACGATTTTATGAAGCTGAAAATTACCATCAGGAATATTACGGTTATCATAAGGAAGAGCCATATTGCAAGATGGTGATTAAGCCAAAGATGGATAAGTTAAGGAAGGTGTTTGGGGAAAAATTAAAAAAGTAGGGTTCGACAGGCTCACCCTACTTTCGACAGGTTCTTACAGCGTTGTTCGCTGCGCTCACATGACGCTGGGGGTGCGTTGTTTGCTGCGCTCACATGACGCTGGGGGGCATTGTTCGCTGCGCTCACATGATGCTGGGATAGGCGTTGTTCGCTGCGCTCGCATGAAGCTGGGATAGGCGTTGTTCGCTGGGGCTCACATGACGCAGACAGCGAAGTGTTGTTTGCTAAGGCCATTTAACGGAGATAGGGAAAAGGTTTGTGGATATAAGTAGAGTAGAATCGACAAAAGAGGATGTATTATCGATATTAGTTCTTGAACTTACTGTTGGAATATCATTAATTTTGGTAAAAAACAGAAAGTATGGGAATTTTTACAAAATCGGAGCCACAGCCTGTTCAAATCTTAGGGGAGGCTTTGCATTGTCCTATTTGTAGGAATGATTTGTTTTATAACCGCGAAGCGCAGCTAAACACAGCAGCAGCTACCTTTTTTAACTTTGACTGGGCCAATAAATCTGCCACTTGTTTTGTGTGTTCAAAATGCACCCATATTTTGTGGTTTTTGGGAGAGTAAAAGCGACTTAAATTATATGCTTTTACCAATAGCCATGGTAGGTATAGTGAACAAATATATCTTCAGGGTAAAAAAAATTCAGTTAGTACTTAATTAATTGACTCAATTAGGAATTCATTGTAAGATTTCTTATGTTTGATTTAAAAGTATAAACTATGAAAATATTACAGACACTCTGTTTTGTATTTTTTGTTATTTTTCAGAGCATAGGTCAATCTGATTCAACAGGATTTAAAAAGGAAAAATTAGGAGTAGGATTGCATACCGGATTTTACAATTTGCATACTGATATTATGCCCCCAGCATTTGAAAATCCGGGGTTTGGAATTTATGTCAGAGTTCCTATAGCCCGGGTTTTGGATGTGAAGCTCAATTATACCAGATCTGTTTCTAAAGGCATGGATGTACAACCATGGTTCCACCAATCGGTTGTGACTCCATTCAATGGTGGATTGGTGGAAGATGTTTATTCGCCTTATGAAAATGTTGAACAAGGATGGTTTCCGTCTTATAAGGCCACCATTTCCTCATTTGAGATACTTGGCCAGCTGCAATTTCTCAGAAGAATTAAAAATGATTTTCCTTTTGGCGACAAACTTGATTTGTATTTATTGGCTGGTTTGGGTTTTGTAAACTTTCAGACCAAGCTTGATTTATTGGACAAGGATAATCAACCGTATTTAAATCTGATTGACAGAACCAATTGGACTTTTGATAGATTTAATTCCCAAGTTGGCAGGCAAGAGATTAAAAAATCAATTGAAGCCATCTATGATCATACATATGAGTCGAATGGTCCCACCGGTGATCATGGCACAGAAGTCAGCATTGTCTTTGGAGTAGGTTTGTCTTATGCTATGGCAAAAAATATTAAACTTGGGCTGGAGTATAAAACCATGGGGTTTTCCGGATTGGAATATGTGGATGGCTTAAATATTGAAATTTTTGGAAACAAAGAAAGTGTGTCTGCAGATTATTATCAATTCACGGTTGAGTACTTTTTCAGGTAATTTTTTTTCAATACCTTGGATAATAAGCGAAGTTCAATTAGAAAGAACAAAGCAACCAATTAATCCTTGTTTGCTTAGTGAAAATCGTAGTGATCATAGTGGTTAGATGAGATTTGATATTCACCACAAGGTGCACAAAGGATGCACAAAGATCACGGGGGATCAATAGTGTATTAAGAAGAAATCACATTGTCAATGGTGGGTATAAATTACCATTTTGATATGAATTGATTATTTTTGGCTGAAGCAACATGCATACCAAGCCAATACAAAAGTATATTGTACAGGCAAACATTTTTAAGAATTACTTCACTTAATCATAAATGTCAAGCAACGCAATCCACAGTTCCCGAAAACTATCCGCCCCTCTGGCACAGGTGTATCATGCATTTGCCAACCCTGATTATCTAAAAGAATGGTGGGGTCCTGAAGGGTTTACCAATACCATCCACGAATTTGATTTGAGAGAGGGAGGGAGCTGGCGATTAACCATGCATGGACCCGAGAAGGGGCACTATGAAAATGCGGCTGTATTTATTTTGGTTGATCCCATGAGACGCGTAAAATGGACAAGAAAGACCCAGCCGCTCTTTGATATGGAAGTAGCGTTTGAATGTATAAACGAAAGTTGTACAGAGATATCATTTACGATGTATTTTACCTCAGTGGAAGAATGCGAAAAAATGAGAAAATTTGTAGAACCCAAAAACGAGGAAAATTTTGACCGACTGGAAAGAGTCTTGATCAAAATTCAGAAGCAGGCTTTGTAACATTAAAATACTTAATGATTGGAGAGAGAAATGGATGAAACTAACAAGAGAGCATCGGTATTTGCCCAAACTTATTTCCATGGAACAAAGGCCGATTTGAAGGTTGGAGACATGATTGAAGTTGGCTATAATAGTAACTATGGTGAAGGAAAATCGGCCCGATACATATTTTTAACCGCAACCCTTGATGCCGCCATTTGGGGTGCAGAACTGGCCTATGGTGAGGGTAGGGGTAGAATCTATTGTGTAGAGCCTACAGGTCCCATCGAAAACGATCCAGACCTTACGGATAAAAAATTTCCTGGTAATCCAACGATGTCTTTTCGGTCTGAACACCCATTCAGGGTTGTGGGAGAAGTGGTTGGCTGGGTGGGCCACGATGCTGACCAGGTGAATGCCATGAAATTAGGCCTGGCCCGACTCAAAGAGCAAGGCATCCGGTCATTGAATGAGTAGAATGCAACGAATATAGCCCCTATTCGATGCAAAAATTGCAACGAAATGGTAAATTTCATTAAATATCGTGTATATTCGTTGCAAAAAATGCGTTAAATAAGCATGACTTACCTATATCAAAGAGAAGATTGGCCAAATTTTACCTGGAGAGAAGGTAAAATTATCAACCTTTTGGCCGAGGTAAGCAACCTACAGGGCCGGATTCTGGGAAGAATGGAATCGCTTGGTTTTGAATTGAGACAAGAAGCAACACTTGAAACCATAGCCCTGGATGTTTTAAAGTCGAGTGAAATCGAAGGAGAAATTTTGAATCCTCAACAAGCGCGATCCTCCATTGCCAAAAGGATTGGGATGGAATTGGCAGGAGCCGTTCCTGCGGACAGAGATGTTGATGGAATGGTGGAAATAATGATAGACGCTACACAAAATTGTTACAACCCCATTTCAGAAGAACGATTGTTTGATTGGCATGCAGCACTTTTCCCAACAGGCAGGAGCGGCTTGTATAAGATCAGGGTAGCCGGTTGGCGATTGGATGATGCAGGTCAACATCGACATGCACGAACCGGTAGGGACGGGCAGGTTGACCTTCGAACACCTG
>CALJKQ010000085.1 GCA_937973565.1 uncultured Saprospiraceae bacterium
GTATTTTATTATCTAATCAAATTAATATATAAGTTTTTGAGTATGAAAGGATTTGTGTGGCTGACGGCCGGAATGATGGTTGTAGGCAGTTTTACTTCCTGTGTGAGTAAAAAGAAGATGACAGAATTGAAAGATTCACATGCCAAAGAAATGGCAAGGGCAAATGAGCAGCTGGGTAAGTGCGGAGAAGACCTCAACATGTACATGAAAAAGTTGTCTGCTTGTGAGCAGGAGCGTGATGGTCTGAAAGGAAATGTAAAACAAAAAGACGATCAAATCACTGACCTGAGATCACAATTGGCTGATGCGAGAAAGACAAGAGATCAGCAATTTGAACAGGTAGGTAACCTTACAGTGATGAGCAAGGCAGCCAATGAAAACATGAAGGCTACTTTGGCCCAGATGGAGAAAAAAGATAAATACATCCAATTATTACAACAGGCAAAGAGTAAGGCTGATTCTATCAACCTCGCGTTGGCAGTCAACCTTAAAAGTGAGTTGAAGGATGGTCTTGATGACCAGGATGTTGAAATCAAGGTCGACAAAACCGTAGTTTTCATCAATTTATCTGATAAGATGTTGTACCAGTCTGGCAGTTCCAACCTTACACCCAAAGCAAAAGAAGTTTTGGGTAAGATTGCCAAAATTGTGGAGACCCGCAAAGACATCGAGATCATGGTGGAAGGTTATACCGACAACAAGCCTATTGCTACTGATTGCATCAAAGACAACTGGGACCTCAGTGTAAAAAGAGCCACATCGGTAGTCCGCATGCTCCAAAATACCTACAAGGTTGATCCCAATAAACTTATTGCTGCCGGAAGAGGAGAATACAATACCCTGGCCGACAACAACACAGCCGAAGGCAGGGCTACCAACCGCAGAACCCGCATCATCTTGTTGCCAAAATTGGATCAGTTCTATGATTTGATGAATCCCAATAAAATGTAAGATTTAAACGATTAGGGATGCATGGGTGTTGGATAGATAAGACACCTCTGCATCCCCTTTTTAGAATAGGATTTTTACCATCTCTTTATTTACCGATTTACCAATATACCGATTTACATATGTTTCTTTCTCCCCCTTTCCATAGGTAGATTACCACCCCCATTATTATTCTGAGAAACCCGTGGCGACGCAATGCATTGCGTCGAATAATAATCCATCATCAAAACATTCAAATTCGGTACATCCATCATCGGTAAATCAGCAATTCACACCCCAGATTTTCCTCAAATCCAAAAAAAAATAGCCCCGCCTATTGACAAGTCACCAAATCCATCGTAATTTTGCGATAAATATTATAAACGTGGGTTTAGCCAAAAGTGAAGAATTTACAGTAAAAGACAACAACGTAGCCAAATATGCCAAAGCTCTGGCCCATCCTGCCAGGGTAGCCATCCTCAGGTTGTTGATCAAAAGAGCTGCTTGTATTTGTGGAGACATCGTTGATGAATTGCCCCTGTCCCAAAGCACCGTCTCTCAACACCTCAAAGAACTCAAAGAAGCGGGGCTGATCAAAGGAGAAATCGAGGGTGTGCGCATCTGTTACTGCATCAATGAAGAGGCGTGGAGCCAGGCTCAAACCTATCTGAATGAGCTATTCTCATCCTATTACCAAAACAATACCAACTGCTGCTGATTTTTTTGCCCTAATTGATCGTCATTTTACGATATATTATAAAAAATAAATAAAAACAACTACCATGCAAACAGATGAACAACTTAAAGAAATCGTCAGACAAAAGTATAGCGAAATTGCCCTACAAGATAGGGCCGACAACCAGGCATCGTGCTGCGGATCCGGCTGCTGCTCAACGGAAGTGTACAATATCATGACCGACGACTACACAGGAATGGAAGGTTACAATGCCGATGCCGACCTCGGACTGGGCTGCGGACTTCCTACCCAGTTTGCCCAGATTAAAAAAGGAGATACCGTAGTAGATTTGGGTAGCGGTGCAGGCAATGATTGTTTTGTAGCACGTGCAGAAACCGGAGAATCCGGCAAAGTCATAGGCATTGACTTTACTCCTGCCATGATCGACAAGGCAAGGGAAAATGCCGAAAAACTGGGCTACAACAACGTTGAATTCCGACAAGGCGACATCGAAAAAATGCCCATTACGGCCAATGTGGCTGACGTAATCGTAAGCAACTGTGTACTGAATCTGGTACCCAACAAAAATAATGTCTTCAGGGAAATATACCGTGTACTAAAACCGGGTGGTCACTTCAGCATTTCCGATGTGGTGCTGGTTGGCGCTCTTCCGGATGCTTTACAAAAGGATGCGGAAATGTATGCAGGCTGCGTTGCCGGAGCCATTCAAAAAGACGACTACCTCCAATTGATCAAAGACAATGGCTTTGAGGAAATGGTTGTGCAAAAAGAAAAAGCCATCCACATTCCGGATGACATTCTTCAGCAATATTTGGATGCCGACCAACTGAGCGCATTCAGAAACGGCACAACCGGCATCTTCAGCATCACTGTTTTTGCTCAAAAACCCCTTGCCAAGTCTTGTTGTGAGCCAGGATGTTGTTCATAACCTTCAGGAACTAAATAAAAAGGGGCCCAAATGGAGCCCCTTTTCTGTCGGAATGACTGGATTCGAACCAGCGACCTCACGCCCCCCAGACGTGTGCGCTACCAACTGCGCTACATCCCGATTTGTGGAGCAAAATTAAGGAAAAAAAGTGTGAAATGCCAGCTAAAAATGATCTCATGGGTACCTTCCTCAGTATGAAACAGTTAAATACTCAATTCCCATTAGGGTTTATTCGCATTTTTACGAATATTGGGTTCAGCATAGGAAAAAATGCTTCCATGGCCTTTGCTGGCACGGGTTATATTTTTACCGTGGTCACAACCGTAGCCATCGCCGTTTTTGGCAAACTTACAGTACTGGATTTTGTAAGAGTAATGGGTCCCATGATGGAAGCTCCGCCAATGATTGTAATGGTGAATACAAGTTTGTATCCTAAAAATAAATAATAACACAATGTTTCCGGAAATCCACCAGCACATTCTTTCATTCCATTCAGACCAGATAAAAGAGGAGCGCAAATCGGTACTGCTTCCGTTGGCCGCGTATATAAAAAATAAAAAAGAAAACAACCAGCCCATTCGTCTCAACTTTATCTGTACCCACAATTCGCGCAGAAGCCATTTGTCGCAGATTTGGGCACAAACCATGGCCCATCATTTTGGGATTCCCCATGTAAGTTGTTATTCAGGTGGCACCGAAGCTACAGCCGTATATCCAATGGTTGTGGAAACTTTGATCGCCCAGGGTTTCCGAATCCAAATGTTATCCTCGCACGACAATCCGGTTTATGCCATCAAATTTGATGAAAATGAAGATGCGGTTGTGTGTTTTTCCAAGTGTTTTGACCATGCATTTAATCCTACTACCGGTTTTGCAGCCATCATGACCTGCAACAGTGCAGATGAAGCTTGTCCCATAGTAAATGGCGCCGAAGCCCGTTTTCCCATCAAATACGATGACCCTAAGGCTTATGATGGCACTGAACAACAGACAGCCAAATATGCAGAAAGAAGTTTGGAAATTGCCAGGGAAATGTGGTGGGTCTTTTCGCAGATTTAATAACCCTCATTCAACTGATGCGGGATTTCAATTGCATGGCCATCACGATGACCACCACCGACAACCCCGCCATCACAGGTTGAAGAAAGGAAACAAAACCAATGATAGCTACCTGCACCATTATCCAAATCAATAGCACAGTTCCCGCCATAAGTGCTGCCTTATATGCACTGGGAGTCCGTTTCATAACCCTAAAAGCAGCCATCGCATGACTACCACCTACCACCACAAATAGTACCAAAGAAGGGATAAAAAAGGAAGAAAAGGGGCTGCCTTCCAGCCATTCAACAGGCAGTTCTTTGGGGCCCATCATTCCGTATGCACCGCCCCCAAATGCATTGATGGCGATGAAAGCGTGGAGAATGCCCAAAACAGTAATCTTACGATCGGAATGAGATGATAAACTAATGCCCATGACATGTGATTAGGTTACAAAAGTAAATACGATCCAAGGCCAAAATCAAGGTTGGGTAGGTGATATATAGTTGCCAGTATGGTGATTCAAAATCATTTCTACCCAAATTATATTCTAAAAAGATAAATAATCAAACCGAAAATAAAATATTATTTCTTACTTCGGTCAATCACAAATTTTTGATTTTATAGTTTTGAATTACAATTAGCATGTTCTCCTGATATTTTACAACATTTCGCAAGAAAAAATTATCTTAGGGCGAAAAATTGTCAAAACGAGAACGAACTATTGATGAGTACAGACAATCCGATTTTATTCACCCATACAGGTGCCCAATATACCTCATATCAAATTTTGCATTTTATAGAATCCGCCATTGGCTTAAGTAATATCAGGATTCAACTCAGGGATAAAATTGCCACCTTATGAACTTCAACATAGATTTACCATATAATAACTTACCAGATTTACCACCCAAAGCAAATTTGGAAACACCCGAAATTTTCAGGCTTACAATTCAAGCCAACAAACTATTGGCAGAACTGAAAGGGTATTGTCAAACTTTGCCAAACCCTAATTTATTGCTGAACACCATCATCTTACAGGAAAGTAAGGAATCCAGCGCTATTGAAAATATCGTAACAACACAGGATGAACTGTATAAAGCCACCCTTCAATTAAAGGATCCAATAAAAAATCCTGCCGCCAAAGAAGTATTACAATACCGGGAAGCAATGTACTGGGGCTTGGAGCAAATGCAAAAAACAGGCCTGATCACCACCAATCTTTTGGTGGGTGTCATGCAAAAACTTAGAGATACGAATGATAATATAAGAAAGCATTCCGGCACCAAATTGGCCAATCCAGGCACTGGTTCGGTTGTGTACACACCTCCTGAAGGGGAGAGCTTATTGCGTGAAAAACTGGCGGCACTTGAAAAATTTATCAATGATGATGAGCTCAACAATCTCGACCCATTGATAAAGATGGCCCTGATCCATTATCAGTTTGAAGCCATCCACCCATTTAGTGATGGCAATGGCCGCACAGGTCGTATTTTAAATGTGTTGTACCTGATCAATAAAGATTTGTTGGGCTTACCTGTGTTGTACCTCAGTAGGTTTATCATCCAAAACAAGCCTGATTATTACAAATTACTAAAAGAAGTTACAGAACAAAACAATTGGGATGCCTGGGTAAAATTTGTACTGCAAGGTGTTGGAGAAACAGCAACCATGACACTTAGTAAAATAAATGCAATTTTACAAACTAAGGAAGCTGCCCAGCCTTTGCTCAAAACGATCCTAAAATCGTCCTATTCCAAGGAATTGGTTGATTTACTGTTTAGTTTTCCCTACATTAAAATTAAAATTTTGGAAGAATATGGCATAGCCAAAAGGCAGACGGCTGGTGAATATTTAAAAAAAATAGAAGCGGCAGGATTTCTGACATCTGTAAAGATTGGCAAGGAAACCTATTTTATTAACCATCAATTGATGAATATTTTGTCAAAATAGATAAATAATTGTTATTCAATTATATAGATTATTTTTGTCATGTCTACCCAATCGACACGACAATATTTCATGTCGATTTTTTTCAATTTTTTCGACACGTTATGGGCTCGTGTCGATGGCATCGACATATCAAAACCAATAATAAATAACATGAAAAGTAGATTCTATAAGTCAGAAAGCATATGAAATGAGCTGTAATTATTTAAATATTTCTAAATGAAATTTTATTTAGGTGTTACTGATAACAACTGGTACAAGTATCTAAGCAGCATTAATCCTGAGGATGTTAATTTTTGGCAGCCAGGAGGTACAGTGCATTTTAAAGTTCTTACTCCAGGTGCTCCGTTTCTCTTTAAATTGAAAAGCCCGTTAAATGCAATTGGAGGAATTGGTTTTTTTTCGAGTCACACATTTTTACCTGTTACGATTGCCTGGGATGCTTTTAAGAATAGAAATGGTTGTGAAACTTTCGATGAATTTAGCAAAATGATATTAAACTATCGGTCTGATAAACGTAATATCAATCCTACAATTGGTTGTATTGTTCTCACAAATCCAATATTCTTTAAAGAAGAAGATTGGATTGAAACTCCACGAGACTGGGGTAAAAGTATAGTTCAAGGAAAATCATATGATTCTAATGATCTGATTGGAAAAGAAATTTGGTCTAAAGTTGAAAAACTACTTGAGAAATACTTGCATCTGAATGCTATTGACGAAGGTAAAAGTCAATTTATTTTAGAAGAATCGGCTTCACCAGCATATGGAAATTCTGTGTTAACTAAAGTTAGATTAGGTCAAGGTGCTTTTAGGGTATTGGTTACAGATGCATATTCAAGAAGATGTTCAATCACCGGAGAAAAAACATTGCCGGTACTTGAGGCAGCACATATAAAACCTTATGCTTTATCTGGGCCACACTTTATTTCAAATGGCCTATTGCTGCGTTCCGACATGCACAAGCTGTTTGATGGAGGATATTTGACAATAACAAAAAATTTGAAAGTAGAAGTTAGTACAAGAATTAAGGCAGAGTTTCAAAATGGAAAAGAATACTATCAATACCATGGTAAAGATTTGCTTTTTATCCCTAGTCGTGAAATTGACAAACCTAATGAAAAGTATATTGATTGGCATAATTCAAATATTTATCGGGGATGATATCAGATTTAGAAGAAATAATTGAAGAAATTAAAAAATTTAGAAACGATAGAGATTGGCAGCAATTTCATGATGGTAAAAATCTTGCAATTAGTTTATCAATAGAGGCCTCTGAATTACTTGAAGCATTCTTATGGAAAAAAGATGCTGAAGCAGATTTGAATAAAATAAAACAAGAACTTGCTGATGTTTTTTAAAATGCTTTTCTATTGTCTGATTTATATGAATTTAATATTAAAGAAATAATACACGAAAAGTTAAAATCTAATGAATTGAAATATCCAATCAGCAAATCAAAAGGTTCGAATAAAAAGTACAATGAACTTTGAAATTGGTTACCACCAGCAATTTTGAAGTAACCAAAGTGCACATAAAGGATGATTTGTTGAAAGAAGCATTGATGAAAAATCCAGCGAAATCAGCAGCCATTTTTATTAGCTTTGGAAATCCAGATATTGTTTTGTTCTATATGCTGGGTTCAAATCAAGCGTATTCTAAATCAAATGGTGTAAATTCTTTAAAGATACGATCGTAGACCGCACTCACAAGGTGAATATTCAAGGGCGAGTGACACGTGATTCCCCACATAAATAAGTTATAGAGATCGGGTGCTCACCTGTCATTAGAAGTTCCATGAAATAAAATTTATTAAAAACTGAAGACGCATCAACCCAGCGCCTCCAATTTTATTAAGCTTGCACACCCATCTCCTCTAACACCCACTCCAACTCTTAACAGCATATATGGAAGATCCCCGTTGTACCAGCTTCCAGATCATCAATTTATCTGTGCCGGGCTTGCCAAAAACATTTTCCCAGTTGTAGCCCTGGTCAGTAGATATACCAATGCCCTGGCTATTGCTGGAAATCAAGGTTTTTCCATTTTGCACTACCTGGTACAACCTCTCAACCTGCAACAGGCCTTTGTTGATAGGTGTCCACGTTCTGCCTTGATCGGATGACACAAAAGCGGTTTCTGGTGCCTGATCTGTTTCATCTTTGTTGAGCGTTTCTGTATTGGGTTTGATGGCATAGATTTTATCAGCAGTAGCACAAACCTCGTAATTGCCAATCTTATCTTTGATTGTGTTGGTCCAGCTTGTGCCGTAATTATCGGATACCCATACTCCGGATGGTGTAGATGCCACTATCACGGCGCCATTGTGAGTCATGTTGGAAGCCCACTTGTCTGACAGTACATTCATCCATTTATCTTCTTTGCCGGCCTTTCTGAAAATACCCCCCTCGGTGCCTACCAGGGTGCTGCCATCTTCCAGCTCAATGATGTTGTATATTCTGTTATCGGGCAGGTTTCTATGAACGGCTTGCCAATCACCGGAAGCTTTTTTCTGAAAAAGACCCGATTCGTTTATTGACACATATGGGCCATTATTACCTTCGAAAACACCCAGGAAGTAATTGGCTTCGTTAGAACTATCCTGGGTCATAAAGCCACCCATCATGGATCCTCCAATGTTTTCTTTTTCCCAAACCCCTGGTGAAACTAATCTGAAAAGATGATTCCTACCCACGGCTACATAAGTCTCTTTATCTGTCACCAATATGTCTCTGATGTCTTCAACTGCAGGCAATCCTTTGCTGAGATCGGTCCAGGTCTTGCCTCCGTCTGCAGATGTCATAATCAGGTTGGTGACAGCCGGTTCACCCTTTTTACATGATACAACGGGTTTTGAATCCCCTCCCATCCAGTGAATAAATGCAGCTACGATCGAAATAAAAAATACATTCATGTGTGATTTTTTCTTTGTGTTAAACAATAAACCAAAAGTATCCGAAATCAAAGCTTAGTGTGTTTTTTATGTGTAAAAGCATGTAAAAGCTTTGTAAAACAATATAATCTACTTGTTAATCAAACGTTTATATTTTCATTATGCCCTCCCATTTCGAGCCTATAACCTATGCCATGGACAGCTACGATTTGAATCGTAGGATCTTCTTTCAGCATTTTGCGGAGTCTCGACACAAACATATCAACACTTCTGCCTACCAAAACCCCCTCATCTGCCCATACTTTTTCAATGATGGTGTTGCGATCCAGGATTTGATTTGCATGAGTTACAAACAGATGCAATAATTTGGCTTCTCTGTAGGTAAGCGTATGGCTGGAGTTTTTGTATAATAATTTTTGACCCGAATAATCCAAACGGTATGCTCCAAATTGTAGCATAGGCTCCCGCTCAATGGTAACCATTTCTACCTGTTTCATTGCACCTGACTTTTGATCCGGCTTCGGTTGAAAACGGGTCCATAAGAAATAAGCAAAAGGAGTGAGCAACGCCCATAAATAAAGCCATGGAGACCTGGCATTGGCCGTGTTAGTTGTAAAACTTACCTCAATAAACTGGCAATTCATGGTCTCACTTCTATCCTGGCAAGGCACAACGCCGGCACTTAGATAATCGTTGAGGTGGTAACCCAATTGAATTTTTTTATTGTCGCATCTTTTAACCGCTACTTCGTAAGGTACAGCAATGCCGTATAGTTTCATGGATTGATGAAGCAAGGCAGGCAAGCTTGCATACACAAAGTTATGGTTTAATTGCAACCGCCATGTATGGTCGCCAACCTTCTCTACGGGGGGTATTTCAGTGATACTGTCACCGGCCGACTTCAACAGATGGTGCCCTGTTCTTCTGAGCGCCAGGTTTATTTTATCTTCGTACAGTTTCAATTCCTTTTGAGGTGCTGTCAAGGAGCCAACAAACTGCATTGAAAAAACAGCTGCAGCCAGCAAGCCAAGGTAGATCAATGTGGTTTTTACTTTTTCCAATGATTGGTGGTCTGTTAGGTAAGAGCGGAATTAATGATGTCACACCATTTCACACAAGGTAAACAAGTGAATCATGCTGTCATGCAGTTAAAACTACTATGAAAAGCCAAATACCGGCTTGAAAAGTTTGTAAAAGTTTGTAAAGAGTAATTAAATCATTGATTTACAATAACATTTCAAATTTGTATTCATCAATTATGTGTCAATTCCGATGCAATACTTCAGATATATTGATTCAAAATATTTTCAAATAACTCCTGTTTCCCACTTTTTTGCTCGATGTCGCCCTGGCTTTTGGCAATTTGGCAAAGGTCTTCGAGGATGAGTTTTCCGGCTTCAAAGTCAGCGCCATGCCCTTCATCAAAAGATGCATATCGCCGGGCTCGCATTATTTTATAATCGGATTGTCCCAAAATGGCATTTGCTGCCACAAGGGCCCTGGCAAAAGTGTCCATGCCTCCAATATGAGCCAGGAATAAGTCCTCAGCATCGGTCGAATTTCTTCTGATCTTAGCATCAAAATTGATACCTCCTCCATTGAATCCGCCTGCTTCCAGAATGACCAACATCGCTTCTGTCAATTCCAAAACATTGTTGGGAAACTGATCGGTGTCCCAGCCATTCTGATAATCCCCCCGATTGGCATCGATGCTGCCCAAAGCATTGGCATCTGCCGCTACCTGCAGTTCGTGCTGAAAAGTGTGTTGTGCCAGCGTGGCATGGTTGACTTCGATGTTGAGTTTAAAATCATCCATCAAATCGTAAGTCCTCAAGAAATTAAGACAGGTAGCAGCATCAAAATCATATTGATGTTTGGAAGGTTCCATCGGCTTAGGTTCAATAAAGAACCAACCTTTAAATCCGTTGGCACGGGCATAGTCTCTGGCATTGCTAAGAAATATAGCCATGTGGTCTTGCTCTCTTTTCATCTGGGTGTTGAGCAGACTCATATAGCCCTCTCTCCCACCCCAAAAAACATAGTTTTCCCCACCCAGCTTTATCGTAGCATCCAGTGCATTTTTTACCTGCCAGGATGCGTGAGCAACAACTTTGAAATCGGGGTTGGTAGCCGCCCCATTCATATACCGCGGATGTGAAAATAAATTGGCCGTGCCCCAAAGTACTTTAATCCCATATTGATCTTGCTTCTCCCGGATATTGTCTGTAACCGTATGGAGCCTTTGTTCTGTTTCACTCAAAGAGTCTGCTTCTTCTACCAGGTCGAAATCGTGGAAACAAAAATAGTCTATGCCCATCTTAGACATAAACTCAAAGGCGGCATCGGCTTTGGCCCTGGCCACTTCCAACGCATCACCCACCCGATTCCAGGGCATGTTGCGGGTAGCTGCCCCAAAAGGATCGGCTCCACCTCCACAGAAGCTATGCCAATAGGCCATCGCAAACCTGAAATGTTCGGCCATGGTCTTACCACCCACCATCTTGTTTTTGTCATAATATTTGAATGCCAATGGGTTTTTGGAATCCCTCCCTTCAAAGTTGATTTTTCCAATTCCTTTGAAGTATTCTATATTGCCTCTTACTTCCATATAAGCTTAAGATAATTGTTTTGTTAATTCATTTTTCCACCGGGTGTACATCTCCTTGGCATAGTCATTGTTTTGAGGTTCAAACCTCCTTATTTCTCTAAGATCACGGTTAAGCAAATGAAGGTCTGATACCAATGCCGCTCCATAAGCAGCACCTTTCGCTGCACCAATAGCCCCGGTACTTTCATAAACTTTGATGGTAATGCCTCCTACATCTGCCAATGTCTGAGAGAATATTTCCGATTGAAATAGATTGTCATTACCTACCCGCATCACCGAAGGTTTTATACCCAGCTCCTCCAAAACATCCAGACCATATACAAAGGCAAACGTTATGCCTTCCAATCCCGCCCTCAAAATATGCCTTTTGTCATGACGGTTAAAGTCGAGTCCCAGGATATTGGCACTTACTACCTGGTTTTCCAACATCCTTTCTGCGCCATTCCCAAATGGCAAAAAGATTATACCTTCAGATAAAACCTGTTGCGCCAGCCTTTCGAGTTCAAAATAATCCAGATCAGCAAAGAACCTATTCCTTACCCAATTGTATAAGATGCCGGTTCCGTTGATACAAAGCAGTGTTCCATAAGACGGATCCTCTTTTGAATGGTTTACATGTGCAAATGTATTGACGCGATTGCGGGAATCATAAGAAACCGATTTGCTAACCGTATATATTACTCCCGAAGTGCCGCCGGTGCCGGCAGCCTCCCCTTCATCAAGCACTCCCAAAGAAAAAGCATTGTTGGGTTGGTCGCCTGCTCTGTAAGAAATGGGAGTACCCGCCAAAATACCCGTAAGTTTTTCGAATGCCTCGTTGGTTTTAGACAAGGTATCAAAGCTACTTCCCAAGTCCGGAAAAACAGACAAGTCAGTTCCCAAGGCCTGCAACATTGCTTGCGAAATTTCATGTTGATCAAAATCAAAAAATATGCCCTCGGACATGCCGGTGTAAGTAGAGGTAACCGCTCCACTCATTTTGTAACTGATATAGTCCCCGGGCAGCATGATTTTATAAATTTGTTTAAATACCTCCGGTTCATGGTCCTTGACCCATTTTAATTTTGAGGCAGTAAAATTGCCCGGGTTGTTGTAGAGCGCGTTTTTGATTGTTTTCTGATCCAGAGCAGATAGAAGCATTTGACCTGAGGCGATTGCCCGACTATCACACCAGATAATAGAGGGCCTGAGAGGTTTTCCGTTTTTACCCACAAGCACTAATCCGTGCATTTGGTATGCAATGCCAATTGATTTTATTTGACTGGCCTGGATTCCTGCCATTTTAATTACCATTTGAATTCCTGTCAATGAATGCTGCCACCATTCATCGGCATCTTGCTCTGCCCATTCAGCCAATAGGCTTTCAATGACCATTTCATTTTCAGGTACACGCAACACAATGTTTTCATTGTCTCCATGTATATCCACCAAAGCCACTTTGATGGATGAACTACCTATATCTAGACCAAGGCTGTACATCTGCTTAAATAAAAATAAATATAAATAATTTAATCCAAACCCAAAACCTAATTCAATCACTCACTACTTTAGTTCGGCTACTACAAAGGAATAAAGCCATTGCCCATATTGTTTTTTGCATTAATGAAGGGAAATGCACTAAATAATGCTAAATTCAATTGATCAAATTTAGTGAACCAGGAAAAAATATGCTGACGGTTGTTTTATACTAAATTTTAAAAAAGTCACATCATTTGCCACAAAATACTGATTAATTGTGTATAGAATATTGTAGGTTAAATGCATTTGACAAAATCTTCTTCATTCATTCTTTTAAATTAATATTATGATAAATAGATATTCTTCAATTATTCTTCTCCTGGTATTTGCATTGGTTTCGTGTGAAAAAGAACGTGATACTGTAATCGAATCAGGAGTGCCCGATTCCATAGAACTTGTCAAAACAGGGTTATCTGGAAAAGTAACCGACAAAGGACTGACACCCCTTGCCAATGTCGTAGTGAAAGTGATGTATGAAAACTGGGAACTTGGGAGAACCACAACCCAGGCTGATGGACACTTTGAATTCAAAGCCCAGGCTGTTCAAAAAGAAAAGACCTACCTCGTTTTTGAAAAAGAGGGCTATTCGCCCAATATTTCTAACCAATTATTTGAGGAAAACGGCTCAATATTACTTCAGCCCATATTAAAACCACTTTCAGTAGATCAGGCTTTGGCCAATACTGCTTCTGAAGTCCAATTGGGAAGTCAAATCAAAGTCTCCCTTCCTGCGGAAATGGTAAATGGAAGTAATCATAAGTTGCGACTTCAGTATTTCGATTTTGAAACTGAATTAAAAAATAATATGCTGGCTGAATTAGCAACAGATGGAAAGATAGAGCCATCAAAAGTAATTTGGCTGGATGTTGTAAATGATCAAAATCAAAGTTTGCCATGGCAAAGCAATGCAGAAGCTACATTCATTATTAATAATGAAATCAAAAAGAATTTTTCAAACTCAATTTGGTATTTCGATCCTTTGTTAGCCAGGTGGATTAAAAAACACAATCTGATTACTGAGAATGGTCAAACCTACTTTAAAGTAAAAAAGTCGGGATTTTATGCCTTTGTGAATCCTTGTCTGGCTGACTCAGAAAAACCAGTGCCCTATTGTCTAAACAATATAACTGTATTACTAACCCAAGGCCCCAATCTTTTACATGCATCTGATTTTAATGCCGGCAGTTATGACAATTGTGATGACAACCTTGATTTCAAAATAAGGAGATCATCTGATTTATGTGGCAATGGAGATGACGTGTTTAAACCTTATATTTCATTGTGCCCCGGTGATGCCGGTAAAAACTTTACAGTAGTAATCAAGGTAACAGATGATTTCAACAACAGCGATTCAGTTGTCATTAATGTTTCTGTGGCAGGCAATGCGCCATGTTCGAATGATAATAAAAAACCAATACCTTACTGCAAAACCAATGTGGATGTATCCTTCGCAGCAAATTCCGGCACACTTCCCGCCAATTTTTTTGATGCAGGTAGTTACGACGATTGCTCCAGTCCATCCGATCTTGAATTTTTAGTTAAAAAGGTACAGACGGATATTTGCGGCAATGGGTCTAACACTTTGTCTCAGGTATTAAAATTCTGTACAGCGGAAATTGGTAAAACGCTTGAAATTGAAACTCATGTATATGATCAGAATGGCAATTCCGATTTTTGTACCATAATGATGCATCTTAAGCCGTGAGCAACTTACTTTAGGGAAAACATTTTCCAAGGCTGATCTTTTAACATGACTGAAGAGCAATTAATTTATAAATGCAAAGAACTGGATCGAAAGGCACAAAAAGAGCTTTTTGAAAAGTATGCACCGTATTTGTTGAGTATTGCCCAACGGTATATAAAAGACTTTCATCTGGCAGAAGATGTTTTCCTTAAAAGTTTTGAAAAAATATTCAGAAATCTGAATAGTTACAAAAGTGAAAAAAACGAATTCAGATTTTGGTGCAAAAAAATAGTGATCAATGAAGCATTAAACTCTTTAAGGAAAAGCAGCAATTTAAGTTTTCAGGCTGACCTGTCTTTATTTGATCATTATGCAGATGAGCCGGAAATCTTATCACAAATTACAAATGAAGAGTTGCATAAAATCATCAGCTCCATCAGAGAACCCTATGGTATCATTTTCAATATGGTTCTTGATGGATATTCTTACCCGGAAATAAGTGAAATATTAGCAATTAAGGAAGCTACTTGCAGGTCGTACTATATGCGCAGCAAAGTCATGCTCAGGGAAATCTTAACCAATAACGAAATCTTGCCTTATGGAAACCAATAATTTTGAAAAGCAAATAATTGATAGATTAAATCATCATTTACCCAATGCTGATTATACACAATTGTGGGATAATTTAGAGGCAAGGCTTGCAAAAAGAAAGAAAAGACGATTAGTGATTTGGTTGTTTTTGGGCATAGGTATTCTTTTCTCTTACTTCATCTTCCGATATACAGGAGCCAGTGAAACAGCAGCAATTCCTGTTGCGGATAACACCGCTAAACAAGAAATCAAGTCGACAACTGAAAAACTCATTGACAATGAAAATTATAGATTTAAGAACAAAAGAAAGCTGTTTTCCCCCAAAAATTCAGATGCAAATCTTTCTTCTGAATACAGCTTTGGAATGCTGCCAGAAAGTGAAAAAAATCAGAGAATGCCTATGCCTTCCACAACAAATCTGAAAAATACCAGTGGATTAAGTTCAAATTTTGATGTCAATCAAATAAATAACAAAGATTATAGTGCAAATTCATTGAGCACCGTTAAAGATAAAATTAATGAATTACCTGTTATCAAAACTGACACCAACCTACTCGATATCGAAAGCCAAGATGATGTTGCGAATGATCTATTACTCTTTCAGAGATCATTACCTTTGAAAATCGAATCAATAATATTTCATCAACCACAAGAAATTGACCTTCCTTACATAGCTTCCAAATCAAAAATCTCAACCTATAAAAATAACAAATGGGATATATCCTTTGCAGCCATAACCAATTCGTCTTCATTATCGTTTTCTGAATCCACCGCTCAGAACGATGCCAATGACAAAGCCCTTCTTCCCAATCTGGGTTATTCAATTTCTGTATACGCTAGTTATTTATTTAATAATGCCTGGAGTCTCGTTGGAGGATTCCAATTTTCTAACCTGGTTGATAAATTTACTTACAACAATACTTTAGTTACAGAAAAAGAGTTCTTTAATCCACGTGCATTCAACCTGGAAGGTAATTTCATTGGAGCCAACCAGTATTTTTCAAAAACCACCATGTATGATATCCTTCACTACAATTCACAAAAAACAGGAAGCCTATATGCAGGATTAACCTATCATATAGGCAAAAAATGGCAATCCTCTTTTTTATTAAATTATATACTTTTTCAATCCTACAAAGGAAGGTTGTTGGATGCAGATCTGGCAGTAGTCAAATCCGGTCCATATTTTCAAGAATCGGCAATCAGAAAAGTATTTCCAACGTTTAGGCTTGGTTATGAAATTGATGCCTTTCACTCAACAGACTTAATGCTTTTTATTGGGTATTCAAATCTCAATTATTACAACCACTTGAATTCCCCGTTGCAAAATGCCATTCGTCATAATATAGAAATTGGCGTTTCTATTGAGCATTGAAATCCTTAAATGAAAATTGCCAATTCAAAACCTTTCTATTCTTTATCTTCGGTCACTGTTGGCTGATAGGTCCTGTTTTCAACCACCATCTTTGTAGCTCCCGCACGTTGGATCATCACTTGCTTACCAAGATCTGTCAATCCACGACTTTCATATATTTTCATGGCGGTAGAAACATCAATGGCCTGTCGGGTTTGCTCATCCAGGTCAAAAGTTAAGGTAATAAAATTGAGTCTTACGCCCAATGGCTCCAATACTTTATTGCTTTCCTCCAATAGATGATTTTCCATTTCGGATTGATCCAACTCTACAATATCTGCATCGACAAAAACCGACTTGGCTACATCTTTGATCCTTTTGTCAATGACCATATTCTCTGCACCTTCAAATGAACGACCCAGCGCTTCTTCATCATCCGGATTGGCGTTGGCCTTTCCCAAAAACTTGGCTTGTTTGATAAATTCCAGCGGAGCAATGATAGAATAATCATAGTCAATGTGCACATTGGCCCTTACCCGATCCTTGAGATTGCTGATAAACTTACTTTCTCCCTGCATTGGGAAATTGGGTATCACCACCTTCATGTAACACGGATTGATGCCGGCTTTGGGCACTGCTTCACCTGCTTTGATCAAACTCCATTTCATACCGCAATCAGAGGATACCAATACTTGTTGATTGGATTTTGCGTAATTACATGATGCCATTGACCACACAATGACCAGGCCTGAAATGATCTGCAAAAATGTTTTGAAATTTTTCATATGATTGATTTTAGTTTTATTTATTCAAGGCTTGCTGAATCCATTTTATGGTTGCAAATTAAGTGGCTGATTTTCAACCAGTTTTTCAATGCATTTTTCTCTGATTTCCCAAACTTGCTGAAATTCGAGATGAATAGCATTTTCTTTCGACCATTTTTTAAGGAAATCCCTGTGCATAGAAACCTTATAATCAGCTATTTGTTCAACATTTATTTCAATTTCTTCAAGGATATCCTGCTCAAATTGGGCAATATCAAAAAAGGGCTTCGTGGCATCTATTCGCTGTTCTCCTTTTTTTAAATAACAATGAGCTTCCGGCAGGTATGCCAGGCCACAACTTAGCAGTACATCTTTTGCTTCCGGCGTATTATGGGGGTTCATTTTGTAAATGCCAACCATCAGTTTGATATCCAAGAATCCATTTTCTTCTGCGAATAGTTTCAATAAGGCGTGTTTGGTGCTACAACTGCCCTTCCTTTCTTCCAATACCAACAAGGGATTTCCTCTCTGTTTATTTCTACCATAAGGCAAAGCACGTACCCAGGACACCAAATCTTGCCATCCGTTTATACCCAGGTCGGCTACTTTTTGAGTAACAACTCCCTCTGTCATTAATTCCCCCATTGTCATCTATATCGCATTTCAATTGTGGAGCGGAAAAATAATGGGTACACCCAATTGTAAAAGTTCAGCCTGGACCAATTGAAGGGTTCGACTTTTGATTTCTTTAGATTCTGAGTGGGGAATATGGGCGACCATAAATTGCAAATCAAAATAAATGGCCTCTTCTGCAAATCCCGTGTATTGCATTTCAAGGGTATCGGATACAATTTCAATCGGAGCATTTTGTATGGCTTTCAACAGGGTTGATTTTACCAGGTTTAGATCTGACTGATTCCCTATCCCGGCTGTTAAATTGATCCACTGACCGTCTTCTTTGCTGTAGTTTTTTAAAGCAGTGTCCAATATGAGTTTGTTGGGAATAAATACGATGGTTTTATCCGACAACCGAAGTTTGGTATTCCGCAGTTCAATGGCCATCACCTCACCACTGATGCCATTGATCTCTACCCAATCCCCTATTTCAATATCGCTGTTGGAAACAATAAGCAAGCCCGAAAGCGTATTCGACAAAGTTCCCTGCAAGGCAAAACTAATAGCCAAACCCGCTAATCCGGCGCCGGCCAAAAGCGATTTGATAGTGGTTTCGAGGTTGAGAATGTATAGAGCAAGAATGATGCCCAGCAATACCACAAAAGTGGAAATCAGCCTGGCCAACAGAGTCCTGATTGCTGCATGTTTTACAATTTTGGAAAGGTAGTTTTGAAATGCCTTTTCCAATTTTCCCGAAATCCAATAAGTAAAGGTAAAAACCAACAGGGCTATAATTAAATTGGGTAGGTTGTATATCAAAGTATCTAACCACCCCAAAATTTTATCGCTCAATTTTTCAAATGAAGATTCTATTTGCTCTTCCATCTATTTAGTTTGTTTTCGGCCCCAAAAATACACTGCTTCTGGTATTTTGGCCTTGTGTTTTTTTTAACTCCCGGATATCATGATGCCAGTATCTTCTTGAAACAAACACTGTTATCCACCCCAACGTATTGCCCATAATTTTCGATGGATATATATCCAAACCCGGTATAGAGACCAATGGCATCCGGCATTCTTTTCCCGGTTTCTAACACCACTGACTTAAAGCCCAGCTCGACGGCCCATATTTCCAGTTGTTTTAGTATTTCCTTACCCAATCCCTTCCCCCTATAATCAGGTTGAGTCCACATTCTTTTTATTTCAACTTCGAAATCACTTAAAGGCTTAAACGCTCCGCAGGCTACAGCCTTTTCATCGACATATCCTAACACCACGTTATTTAATTTGTCGACCTTGTTGAATTGATGATAAAATGCATGTTCAGATCCATCCACTTCGGCCAGGTAGCGGTCAAGGTTTTGTACCAAAGCCAAAAAATCTGCATTGTTTGAATCTGTTCTTGTGATCGTCATTTCTTTCATCATAGGGTAATTAATTACGCATGTCACAAATGTAAGAACTTTGTTCCATCCTACCCTTCAATCCCCATTAGCTAGGCAGTCAAAAGACAATATTGTAGAAAGTCCAAAAGACCCCAAAACCAATGAAAGCTAATTGCGGTTATTTTAGTCCAATATCTTTTTTCGTCGGGTACATATCACTCACCAATCGGTTCCCACAACTCTATCTTATTTCCCTCTGCATCCATTATATGAAGGAACTTTCCATAATCATAGGTTTCAATTGAATCCAGGATAGTGACCCCTTCCTTTTTCAATTCTTCTGCCAGAAGCTCAAGGTTTTCAACCCTATAGTTTATCATGAAATCTTTGTCTGAAGGCTCAAAGTATTTTGTGGTCTCTTTAAAAGGGGTCCATTGTGTTTGTGCCTTTTTGGTGTTGTCAAAACCTTCGTACCATTCAAAAGTGGCTCCATATGGATTGGTATTCAAACCCAGGTGCTTTTGATACCATTCTTTCATCATGCCGGGATCCTTGCATTTGAAGAAGATACCCCCGATTCCTGTTACTTTGTTCATCTTAGGTTTGTTTGATATTAAACTATGAATTACAAATCCCATACAAAATGCACTCGAAATAATAACGGCAATCAGCACAGCTCTCTTCATGACTAATTCATTTGATTATCAATTAATATTTGCTGATGATTGTTTCTGTCTAAACATCCAAAGTCAATAGTCAAATTATTTCAGCCAATATCGTACAGAATGGTTATGTTTCATTAGGTGAAATACACCATTCTTCTGAGGGATAAGTTTCTTATCTACCAACCCAAAACGTAGGCAAACATCAGCGGTGCCACAATGGTAGCATCGCTCTCGACCACAAATTTGGGTGTATGGATATCCAGCTTCCCCCAGGTTATCTTTTCATTGGGCACTGCGCCTGAGTAAGAACCATAGCTGGTGGTACTGTCGCTGATCTGACAGAAATAAGACCAAAACGGAATGTCTTCCATTTCCATATCCTGATACAACATAGGTACTACGCAAATAGGAAAATCTCCGGCAATGCCTCCTCCGATCTGGAAAAAGCCAACACCCTTGCCTTCACTGTTTTTAACATACCAATCCGCCAGCCACATCATGTATTCGATTCCACTCTTAGTGGTTGATGCCTTTAGTTGACCCTTTATGCAGTATGAGGCAAAAATATTCCCCATCGTGCTGTCCTCCCATCCGGGTACAACGATGGGAATATTCTTTTCAGCGGCTGCCAGCATCCAGCTGTTTCGTGGGTCGATTTCATAGTATTGTTCCAAATCACCACTCAACAACATTTTATACATGAACTCGTGTGGAAAATATCTTTCTCCTGCTTTTTCAGCATCGGACCAAACCTTGATCAGGTGCTTTTGCAAACGACGAAAAGCTTCTTCTTCCGGAATACAAGTATCGGTAACCCGGTTGTAGTGGTTTTCCAGCAGATCCCATTCGTCCTGAGGACTCAAATCCCTGTAATTAGGCACTCTTTTGTAGTGGCTGTGCGCTACCAGATTCATGATATCTTCCTCCAGGTTGGCACCTGTACAGGAAATGATGTGTACTTTATCCTGACGGATCATTTCTGCCAGCGACCTTCCCAGCTCTGCTGTACTCATGGCACCTGCCAGTGTAATCATCATTTTTCCGCCTTCTTCCAGATGTTGAACGTAGGCTTCAGATGCATCGATCAACGCAGCTGCGTTAAAGTGTTTGTAGTGATCCTTGATAAATTCCTTAATCATGGTCTTCGTTATTTTTTAATTCGTTTTCAAATTTGTAAGCAAGCATTTTATAATACAGCTTGGCTGCAATAAAATTGGGGGCTGGATTGTGAGGATTCGGAGCCAGTTCAACGATGTCAAACCCGACAACATTTTTCCGACGGAATAC
>CALJKQ010000086.1 GCA_937973565.1 uncultured Saprospiraceae bacterium
TCTGTGATGCTCCTGTGCATATGAGTCCGCCGTTGTTAACAGATGGTGTAACGGTGATGTTGGCTACAATGGGATTTGCCGTGTTGTTTGTGGCTATGGTAAAAGGAATGTCTCCTGTGCCCATGGCAGCAAGTCCAATGGATGGGTTGTCATTGACCCAATTGTATGTGGTAGCGGCTAAATTACCACTGAAGACAATTGGGGATATGTCTCCGTTCGCACATACAACCACATTGAATATTGGATTTACGGTAGGTAAAGGATGCACTGCTATTTCAAAAGAAGTTGCACTGCCAATGCAGCTGACACCCTGATTGGTGAATGAAGGATAAACCATTATGGTAGCAACTTCATCGGCAGTTGTGGCATTGCCGGCCACAAACGACGGAAGATTGCCCATGCCGGTAGCCCCTAAACCTATATCCGTGTTGTCATTGGTCCAGGTAAATACCGTATTTTCCACCGTGCCGGAAATTACAGTAGCAGCTACCAAGTCTCCTGCACAATATCTAGTGTCGCTCAGGACATCGACCTTGGGTATAGGGTTTACGGTAATGGTAAATGATTTCGGTTCGCCGGCACACACCACACCCAAACTATCGCGATATGGCGTGACAATAATGGTCGCCGTAACCGGAACATTTCCCATATTGCTGACCGTAAATGAAGGAAGATTTCCCGTCCCTGAAGTTCCCAGTCCAATGGAACTGTTGTTGTTGGTCCAGGCATAGTTGGTAGAAGGACTGGAACCGGAAAAATTAATTTCCCCGGTATTGTTATTGTGGCATAAAACCAAGTCTGACGGTTGGTTGACCGATGGACTGGCTATTACTTCCACATATATATAGGAGACGTTGCTGCAACCATTGGTTGCTTCTATGGTACACGAATACCATCCACTTTCTGCCGATGTCACCGGTGTTCTTACCGGATTTTGTGAAGATGAAGTCCACGCTCCGGGTCCGCTCCAATTCCAGCTTACCGCCTGCCCTCCATTTTCAAAGAGTTCAATGGAGCCACCCAATGCACAAACCGGATTGTTGGAACTAAGCCCAATGACGGGCGCAGGAGACGGAAGGTAGGTGCCGGTCACACCATTATTCATGGCACTGGAACATCCTCCTTCACCGATGGCCATTATGGTAAACATGCCGGTAGTGACTCCATTTGGTAAGGTAATGGTGAATACCAGCTGATTGCCGGTACCCGCCTGAGGTGCTCCAAAATCAACACCATCCAGTTGCAGCTGGTAATTAAATCCTACTTCGGAATCTGCCAATATGATATTTAAGTTTCCTCCCTGGCAGACGCTGCCACCACCCGATACTGCATAGACCGCTGGTTTTTTAAATACATTGATGCATATCTTTATGGTGTCGCTTGAATAGCACTGGCCACCCTCGTTAAAGACCTTGGCCCAAAAACAAGTATCCGAACTCACCAGTGGCTGAAAAAGATTGGCACTGTTGTAAAGGGTGTCGGTGAGCAAAGAATCTCTAAACCAAACCGCATTTTCACCGGGCAGCAGGTCTTTCAGAACCAAATTTATTGTACCCGGACCACATCTTTCGAACGTACTCTGGAGTGAATCCAAAACAGGTGGATTATTAGGACAAGGATTACATGGTACAAATGCCCAGCCTGTGTTGTTGATAACATTTCCGCCTGGAGTAGGCACCTGAATAGTTTCGGTACCTGTATGGGTCATATTGCTTAGAAACACATATTGGGTGCAAGTAGGAACGCCATTTATATCGTCCATAGCAATTGTACCTTCACCTGTTCCATTTAATTGTATGTATTGATTTGGCAGTCCTTCAATGATTAATTCTGATTCTTGTCCGTTTTTAGGTAACATTACTGTTTTACCATAAAACAGATAGCTTTTGCCGGGTGCAAGTTTTAGTTTATTTAATCCAATATGGCCAGTTAAATAAGGATAATTACTCGCAATATAACCATCTTCTTTAAACTCTAAACAGTTAATATTCATTGTATCATTATTAATATTTGACACAGGATATCCATATTTGTGAAAAGTTAACTTATTCAAAACTTGACCATCTTGAAAAGAGCAACCACTTTCATAAAAGGTGACATCGTAAAAATTTATTCTATGACGTGCACTTATAAAACCTTGATTAAATTCTACTCTATCTTCAATGATGAACTCTGAAGTTCCTGCATTAAAATTTTGAGGAAGATTATCAAATCTTGCACTTGAGTAATATCCATATCCACCTCCAAAAAACGTAATCTTGGAATTGCCTAAAAATAATTTATTGTTTTCGTTTGTGCTATTCCACCATCCACCAATTCTCATATCGTGATTGGTCCTAATTGTACCAAATTTCTGATAAATACTAGGATTAATAGATTGAGTAGCTCCATCCCATGTAAGAAGCAGATCGTCCGTGAAAGTCCAATCTCCTGATGGATTATCAAAATAAATGTTTTGCAATAATTTATTTCCTGATGTGGTTATACTAACCTGATGATCTGCTCTAAAATATTGTTCTCCATTAAATTTATAAGACATGTTAGGGCTTAAGATAAAATCACCAAAAGAATTTAGTCTTCTTGCAAATGATTGTGAAAGAAATCTTGGATTATTTGTAACACCTGTCCAGTTCATATCTCGAGCATAGGCATCGTATTGTCTAACTTCCACAGTTTGATTTGGTATGGAAAATGACAATTGATCAAAAAATACATTATCCAAAGGTGTGGGAGGGCAGTTTCCTCCGCTACCACCGGAAGATGTGGCCCAATGAGCTGACTCATCCCAGAAACCCCCATTTCCTACCCAATATAGATTTCTCGGTGTGGGATTAATGACAGTCCATCCGCTGGAATTGGCTAGAGTGAGTCCATTATTAATAGTATAGGTAACTCCTGTGGATAAGTCCGCTGCGATGTTTTCAACAATGGTATTGTCAATTACTAAATTAGAGCCTGTCTCTTTTTTTATAGTTGCAGTTGCATCACCGTCTGATGACTGAATATAAACCAAACTATCACAACCACCCATACTTATAAGTGTTCCGTTGCTTGTAATCGTTTGTGTTTTACCTTTTTCTAAGATATAGCGATTGCCGCCTGTGAAAACCAATGTATCAAACACCTGATTTCCTTTTATCTCTCCCAATTGTTTAAATTCAGCATAGTGAATGGGTAAATTATTTGAACCGTTATCTTCAATTAAAGTAGTTCCATTTTTAGAAATAAATTGATTAATTATTCCGCCTTTAAAATATGCGTCTATTGAAATATTCTCAATTATAACATTATAGAAATAATGAGGGTTATTTAATGCATAAATTCGTTGTCCACCTGCTTCAACCCCCTTTATGGTGGATTTTATAGCATGAAATTTACCGCCCTCATATCCTACAAAAAGATTTACATTTCCATGCAAATATAGATTTGAACTGTTGCCATTGATGTCACCTAAGCTCAATTCAGCACCTTTATTTGCCACATCATTTGGCCCTCCTGGATCTCCATTTTCCACATAATTGCCATACCAGCCTCTGGAACTTTTAAAGGTGATTGAATGTCCATGAGTAAAAATTTTGCCACTAGTGTGAAATACACTTCTGCCTATATAAAATTGTTCATCTGTCAATGTCATCGAGTCAATTATATTCCAAGTTCCCTGACCATCAAATATTAGATTAGCATGGAAAGGTAAACTATTAGACTCAATTTCATGATTTCCATTTCCTTTAAAATAAATTTTATAGTCGAACTTTTGTACCATTGCTGTTCCCCACCGACAGGAGCCAAATATGTTTAAGATACTTGAATTTCCAATTGAATAGATATTGTTTGGATCCACATTTACATGCACAGAATTGAATGTTGGATATCCTGTCACTGTGCTAAAATCAAGATCTCTGCATGTAAGTGTCCTGTAATCCGCAGGAGTATTAATCAATTCCGTATCCCCACTAGTGGCAGTGAATCCGGAGTTTGGCGTAAAATGAACATTGGTAATGGCATTGGGGATACAACCACTTGGCGAACCACCATTTGTCAGTGACCAATGATTGGGATCAATCCACTCTCCCGGACCATCTATCCAATATAGATCATACGGTGCTTGTGGTGAATTAAACGTCCAGCCCGTACAGTTGCCCAGATCATGTCCGTTATTATTGATCAGTGGCATGGTCCCACTACCGTGAATATCTTGCTGCAATACATTGTTGGTATTGATAATTGATCCACTATTATTAATTATACTTACTGGAGTGCCGCTGGTATTGGTGATCATCGTGATAGCTCCTGTACATCCCCCTCCTCCATTGGCTATAAATGTCCCACCGGCTAGAATGGTAATATCGGTACTTGTATTGGGCACCTGATAGATTGGGGTATAATCTCCGAAAGTATAAGTCTTTCCCGGTTCAAACCGCAGATTGGTAAAATGATTGGCATTGGTAATGGTTCCATTGTCTTTGAATACCGCCGTATGTATATTTTGTGGTGTGTTTTGATAATTCCAGGAATGGATAGTACCATAATAATTAAACACAACTGAATCAATGGTTGATACCGCGGAAATAATGGATGGATTTGTATTACTTACAGTATTGAGTTTTATTTTATAGAAAGGTGTAGTTGGCCCACTACCCCCTATGGTGCCGCCTGTATGGTGATTGATCGTTGAAGTACCAGCAATAAAATTGCCCGTTAAGTAAGCAAATATCCCGGGACCAGATATAATATTTACAGTGGAAGATCCTAAATCAAGGATCAAACTACCGGGTGGATTTGGACTGCCTGGGAATCCTGTTCCAGCAGTAATGGTAAAATTTTGGGTATTTAATCTGCCGCTGTAATGATAAATTGATTTTTCTACATATAAAGCATCTGCTAGATTCCAGGTTCCGGTATTTCCACTAAAATAAAGACTTTGTGGAAAATGCACCCCATTACTGGTAATCGTATTGGTCACATTCATATCTATGACAAACCATATATCCCCCGCAAAGTTAAAGGTCATATTGGGATGCAAAACGACTGAACCATGGAAATCTGCCCGCGTACCCGTACCGGTGAGGGTACAACCGGCTGGAGCAAGCGACCAGTCCATGTTTTTACATTTTACAATGGTATTCGCGGCATCCATGGTAACGGTATAGGGCAAGCCACCGTTGTTGAGAAAAACCACATCGTCCATGGCCGTTGGTATATTGATGTGGTAGGGTCCTGCAGGATTGGTGGTGGTGGACCAGTGGGAAAGGTCGCTCCAGACACCTGATCCACCCACCCAGTAGTACACGGCACTAAAACCGGTAAGGCTGCTCAATAAAAAAATGAAAACACAGGTGCTTTTTAGGAATAATTGCTTGTTCATAAGGATTATACTGTTGTTTATCTGCGCTTTACATATTAAATTTTAATCTATAATTAAAATTCAAATATGTTTCAGCAAAAAAATTTGATGCCCGTATTTTCTTATGAACTGAGACCCTGAAATAATAAAATGGATTGAGCCTTTTATAGCCCTCCATCAAAAAATGTTAAATTATAAATATGTGTTGGAAAATTGCGGTTGGATTTCCGATATAGCCTTTTGGGTTTCCCGGGGTTTAGAGTAATAAACTTTTCACCAATATTATTTTAAAAATTCTTTGATTTTTCGTTCCTATTCTTTCCTTAGCAACCTCCCTTCCACCTCCTCCTTCCTCGACTTCGCAACCGGCACGCGACTGCCATCTTTCAATACCAGCTCGCCGCCTGCTTCTTTTTTGTAGGCACCTACCTTACAAAGGTTGACCAAGTGGGAGTGGTGGGTACGAATAAAACAGGATGACAGCTGTTCTTCAATTTCGCGTAGGGGTTTGCTCACTGTGAGCTTGCGCCCCTTGGTCAGAAAAATCTGACAGTAGGCGCGCTCAGCGGTGATGTGTAAAATTTCTTTTGCGCGGATGACCTCGAAGCCGTCATGGGTATAGATGATGATTGTTTTTGATTGGGTCCTTTTTGTTTTTTGGGGTGTGCTTTCATTTTCTTTTTTCAATCGGGCGATCTGGCGGTTTAAGCGAGATTCGCTGCAGGGTGCTGCGAGAATGGCGGCCGGCTTGAGATCACTTACACCGTTGAGCAAGTCAAGCGAATGTAAAATGACAATGGTGTTTTGTAAGCTGTTTAAGCCTTTGTACAGAGCATCGAGGTCTTCTACCGTGCGGATTTCTTTGATTTCTATGCCCTGCTCTTCTTTGCGGGTATCTTCAAAAATTTTCGGGTTTCTTTTGCCCTGCTCTTCTGTATTCAATAAGCCGGCTATGGACCTTCCAGCGCTCTTTAACTTCATCGTTGTTGTGTCACCCATCATTCAGCTTTTAAATTTTATAGTACAAATTTGAAGGTATTGCGCTGGGCTAAATGCTAGATATTTTAATTTTTTCCTGATTATGTTTTTAACATTAAATACATAATTAATTCATAATAAGTTATTTATTTGTTGCTTTATTGTTGTTTTTCCTGTTATATTTGAAAGAAAAATATCTGTTTGTCACTTTCACATTCTAAATTGGTTCAGGCTTTGGCTGTCATTGAAAAGGAGGAGTGGACTTTGTTGACAGCAGAAGTGCTTAGCCATACTTCTGATGGGGCTGATGTCTTTGCCATCTATTCTTTTCTTAATTCAGAAAAGGATAACCTTGGGTCCTTACCTGAGGTTGAAGAAGTGGTCCACCAACACTTCCCACACCTCTCTGTTAAGGTTTTTCAAAATTACCTCTCCGTGATTTTTGGATGGGTGGAATCATGGCTGGCACATAAAGAGATGACTACTAAAAAGTATGAAGAGGAACTTTTTTTACTCGAGGCGTACAACCGGCGAGGGGCTTATAAGCTGGCGGATCAGACATTTAAAAATCTGGAGAAAAAAATATCTTCCGCTTCCGGTCTGGATCTTGAAATAGAGCAGGCACGTGCCCGAGCTTTGCGCGCGCAGTACTTTAGCAACAATCCCATTAAAAACGAACAGGGCGGTGCCTTGTATGAACAGTTTGTGATGAGTTGGCTGCGCTCTACCAAAGAACATGCCTCGGTGTGGCTAACTGAATTGTACAATTTTGGCGCCATCACAGAATACGATTACAGTCAAATGATTGCCGGCATCCACCAAATTTTGGCTTTTTTACCGGAAAGTCCTTTGTCAGCAAAACTTGACAACCTGGTTTGTCTCTGGGAAAAAAACGATGTGCAGGCCTTTGAATCCCTAACCGCATCCCTCAAAGAAAACCAATTTGAAGAGGGGAGTTTTATCCATACGGTACTGACACTTTATTTGATCGTGAAGGGAAATACCTTACACGCAATGGGCCAACTGCCCAATGTCAAAGCCATTGCCCAGCTCTATGAATTAGCCATGGAGTCGGGAGTGTTGATGGATAAGGGCAAAATTTCAATGGTGCGATTTACCAACATGTTATCCGCTCTTTCTGCCACTCAGTCTTACGAGTGGGTCGAAAAATTTATCAATCGATGGATCAACAACGTCATTACTTCTGACCTCAAAGGCAGCCAAAACCTGGCCCATGCCCTAAATTGTTTTTACCACGAAAAATATATGGAGGTGATTCGTCTTACGGCTCTTACTTCCTACGGATCACAAGAACAAAAAATGCGAGCCCTGGCTTTACACGTCATGGCTTTGTATGTATTGCGTTACGATGATTACGAAACCTTTAAAACACAACTCAAAAATTTTGCCCTAGCTGTGCAGCGACAAAAAAACAGTCTCAACAAAAAACAATACCAAGGTTACTTCAATCTTGTGGATTTTCTAAAAAAACTCGACAAAGCCAATCGAAAACAGATCGCAATAAATTTAGATGTATACAATTACCTTGTTTACCGTACCTGGTGCGAAAAAATGTTAGCAACAAAAAAGGGGCTTACGCCCCTATAAAAATAGTTTTCTTTTTAATTTTAGACACCCTCATTGTCTCCTCTCCAACACAAAATTTCTACTCTTGTACGTTGATGAAAAAAGACCGACCCCGTTCTCCCCTTCCCAAAAGGTTGTCTTCATTGACATAATGCAGTTATGCAAAATCGTCGGCCAGGGAAAACAGGGCATTTGTTCTTTTTCATCATGATATTCAAATATACGGTTTTTATCTATTCGTTCTGGTTTGGGGTGCGCCCACATGTCATTTACCTTTATACCTGGGCCGATTGTAAGCGACACAATATATTGTGTCGCTACATGGTTTACCATAACACATAAACCACCCCTAGGCCAACTGACATGGCTTTGACATTGCTATACTTCACTTCGTCACTCAAATACATGGTGGTAATAAGGAAGGGTTCGATGGCGTGTTTATCACCCAATTGTATGGTTTTCTTTACATAAAAACTGGGGCCTATTTTAAATTTATTGACCACCTTAGGGTAGCTGATGTGAATGTCTTCCTTCTTTTGATCTCGTCCTATGATTATCATTTCATGCCACCCCTTGGATTTTTCGTATAACACTACACCCCCTTCTAACCCAATGCCACCGCTCCAGGATTTATACTGTCCGTTGAATAAGTAAGCGGCAAGCCCCAACTGCCAATAGCTGTAGGATGCGGTTTTCGAATCATACCCGGCTAAGCCGCTGTTCACTTGTTTGATGTTGCCTCCTGTATATTCAAGCGATGCCATAAACAATGGCTGACTGTCTCCTTTCAACCGGATCAGCGCTCCTACAGTTGCCCCAACCCGGGATGTTGCCTCGGCCACATTGTGTGTTTCGTTTTTGGTGTTGTAGTAATTTCTCACGTTTACCCCCACCATCGGCATTACACTTTGTGCATCGCCCGCTAAAACCACCATCAGAAAACCGATCATTAAGAGAAACTTCATAGCGTGTATTTTATACAAATATATTGTTTTTTGAAAACATAAATGTTGTGTTAGGTTCTTTGGATGAGGACCTTTGGTTTGGGGGATGTCTGCCGGTGCAATGTTTTGGGGGATGTGTGGAGGCGCAATATATTGCGCCTCTACGGGGTTTTAAATATAAACATGCTTTCAGCATGTTTATATTTAAAACTCCTCCTTCGCCCAAACCTTCACCTTCTCTCCTGTAAACGGGTGTATAAATTCAATGCCGATGGCCTGCAAATGCAATCTGTCGGCCGCATGGCCATACAAATCATCTCCCACGATAGGACTGTTGAGACCCAAATGGTGTGCCGCGTGTACCCTCAACTGGTGGGTGCGCCCGGTCATGGGAAAAAAATGGACGCGGCTCTGACCATTTGTATTTTCGATTACTTTATATCGGGTTACTGCCGGTTTGCCATACTCATAACACACCACCTGTCGTGGTCGGTCATCGAGGTCAACCCTCAACGGCAGTTCTATAATGCCGCTTTCATTTTCAACGGTTCCTTCCAACAAAGCGAGGTAGGTTTTTTGAATGCGGTGGTGCAAAAACTGTTGCTGCAAATCATGGTAAGCCTGCCAGGTTTTGGCAATGATCATCAAACCACTGGTATCCATATCCAAACGATGCACCATCATGGGACCCTGGGCTTCGGGCCAGCGATCACGCACCTGGGCGGCTACATTGTCAAGATCGCCTTTGCCGGGTACTGACAATAAGCCATGAGGCTTTTGGATAATGGCCAGGTGCTCGTCTTCTTTGATGATGGTTAGGGTTTGACCATCCTTTCTTCGTCTCGGCTCCACATTAAGTCCTGTAAGCATATGGCCCAGGATGGGTTCGCATTTGCTTTTACACGCGGGATAAAACCGTCTGTGCAACCGCACTTCGGATGGCGGTGTTTTGCCCCACCAGAATTCTCCTATGGCAAGTGGTGTGTAACCATTTTGATAGGCGAAATGAAGCAGCTTGGGAGCGCAACACTCTCCTGCCCCCGAAGGCGGTGTGTTGTTGGGCCCTGTGTCAAAGATGTCTGCCAGACTTTTAGTGTCTCCCTCTGCATTAAGAAAAGAATAGTGCAAAAACAACTTTTGCTGCAAGGCTGCCGATCGCGCCTTTCGCTCTTCCTTGAGTTGCTGTATTTTTTCGCTTGCCTTTTCTACCTGGTTTTGCGCCTGATTTACTTTTTCCTTCCAAAAGCGGCTGGCATCCTTCCATTCATAATGATGACGGGCACTTTCATGGTCGAGTTCAAGTAACCGTTTTTGATTTTCTTCTTCAGAAAGCCCCTGTAATTGGCTTCGTTCTTCTTTTCTTTTTTCTCTGGCCAGGCGATGCTCCTCTTTTAATCTTTGTAATGCGGCTTCTGCCTCCTTTTGGGTTGTTTGAAAATTCGACACTGTGTCAAGGTATGCCGGGTCGTTTTCCAAACGGATCACTTCGTGGTTGATGGCCGTTATCTCATCCTCTTCCTTGCGATAAAAACCATTTTCATCGAGCAAATCAAATACCGGGGGCACATAGCCATAATGCTGATTGCCGTCATCAAGTCTTCCGGAATAGGCAGCCAGATAGCCATACTCTCCCTGCCTGTTTTGAACCACCAATACGCCCATCATTTTGCCAAGGCCCTTTTCGCTATCCTCAAGCCCAAAATCATGATCTACTTCTTCGGATATCCTGACCTGCAAATCGGTGGCCGCCTGCTTTACCCAAGGGTGGACATCGTATTCAAATGGATTGTTTAAAATATGGGGAGCAGGACCTAATAAACCTTTCAGCGGACGAAAAACGCCCATGCCCGCTTTTTTGCCTTTTCGTTTTTGATCCATTGCTGCAAAGATACCCCTCTCAAAATAATTATAAACACTCCTGATTTGATCTTACGTCAGACCAGACAAAGACCTTTTTCGAAAAGACTCGTTTTTCAATTTTTTACAATCTGACGCCTCCCTCTGGCACTTTAAAGACAAAATAAAATTGGGAAAAGACGTCTTGGTGATTAAAGTTTCAAACTTTAATTTGGTTTTTATTGCATATAGCTGCCATATATAATTTTGAGCCTTTTGGATGAACTTTACAAAAACAAAAAAAGCCGTCCTTTTGGGACAGCTTTTTTCTGTTCATGGAGTGATTTATTTCTTTAGTTCCTTGATTTTTTCTTCCAATTCAAATTCATCGCCTGCATTATACCCACTGTGGGTGTAAACAATATTTCCTTCTCCGTCCAACAAAAAAGTTTCCGGAACGGTCTGGAAGCCGAGAGATTGCTGCAACTCTTGTTTGGTGTCTGCCAAAACCGTAAAAGGCCATGACTTGGAAGTAACGATGCCCGGAACTTTGGCCAGGCCCCTGCTGTCATCGATGGTGATGGCCAGTAATTCTACTTTGTAGTTTTCCTGCCACTCAGGAAAAATCTCGGTCATCGCATCCAGCTCTCTTTTGCAGGGAGAACACCAGGATGCCCAGAAACTGACGATTACCGGGTTGCCTTTACCAATATAATCCTGTACATTCACGGTCTTGCCATCCAGTGTTTTAACGCTGGCAGCCGGAAATTTTTTATCACCTGTAAATGCCGTCAGCAGGGTGAAGGCAAGAAGGGTAAAGAGAGCCGTTTTCATTTTTACTTTGTTTTTGTTGAATTTGGATAACGAAAGTAAGACGATTATTATGTTGTAGGGTTACCAAAGGCCAAAAATTTAAATAATTTTTAAGCATTTGTCACCAAATATCACTGTACTCTTATAATTAAACTGTCAAATGTCCTTTTGGTGGAAAATTTTTACTTTTACATTAATTTAACAACAATCTATGCTGCGCCAATTTTTACTGATCTTATTATTTATTCTTCCCGGGTTTATGCGGGCTCAACAGGGAGCTGTTATCAGTGGTGCCCTTCAGGTAAATGCCAATGTCTTCCTCAAAGACTCTGCCATTAACGCCTATCTGCAACCCCAATACCAACACCAGTTTTTCGGTGGTGAAAGCTGGCTAAACCTTAACTACAGCTATCAGGGTTTTACAGCCGGCCTTCGGTATGATATGTACCTCAACTCCAACCTAAGAGACCCCAATGCTTCTTATACCAACCGGGGCATTGGTCGCTGGTTTGTGAAAAAAACCTTCGACAAATTCACCGCAGAGGTGGGTTACCTGTACGATCAGGTAGGCAGTGGTATCATTTACCGGGCATACGAACAAAGGCCTTTGTTTATTGACAACTCTCTATTGGGGGCCAGTCTGAAGTACCAGTTTAATGATAAATTTTCGGTTCGTGCCTTTGGAGGTCAACAAAGAAATGCTTTCGATATCTACTCGGGCAGCATCAAAGGTATCGTGGCCGATGGCTTTTTTAGTTTCGGCAGTGAAGAAAATGCCATAAACCTCATACCGGGCATCGGTTTTATTCACAAAACCATTTCCGAAGAAACCATGGATAAAGTTGTCAATGGTGTTAAAACCTATTTGGACGCAGACCGTTTTGAGCCCAAATACAACTCGTATGCCACGACCATTTACAATACACTCAACTACAAGGGTTTCAACTGGTACGCAGAAGCTGCTTTCAAAACCAACGATGTGTTTTACAACCCGCGTGCCGAAAAGCAGGAGTTTGGCCGGGTAATTTTTCATGGATAATTTTTTCGGTTTCGCAAAAGTGCAAATTCCGGGGCGAATGGCATTTTGAAAAATAAACATGTCGCCGGAACTGCCCCCGAAGCACCGCAAACAGGGGCAATCCTGCGTGTTCAGAGCGCCCGCAAATTCAGAACAATTCCAAGATTGGGGGCGGGTGCAAGTTGCCTTCAACAATCATTACCTTCGCGCTGTTTTTGCAACACTTTCAAAAAATTCCATCGGATATCCACCACATCATGAGTCAATTCCCGCACCCGGACCGGTTCGTCCGCCGGCACATCGGACCCAGCGAGGCCGATACTAAAGAAATGCTGAAGACCCTGAAAGCCAATTCTTTGGATGACCTGATCGATCAAACCGTACCCGGCAGCATCCGGCTCAAAAAGCCGCTCAACCTCCCCCCTGCCCTTTCCGAATTCGAATACCTTCAGGAATTGAAACAGGCCGCCCTGCAGAACCGCGTCATGCGCAACTTCATTGGCATGGGATACTACGGCACCATCACCCCTTCGGTCATTGCCCGCAATGTGTTCCACAACCCGGGCTGGTACACCCAGTACACGCCCTACCAGGCTGAGATCGCGCAGGGGCGTCTCGAGTCGCTGCTGAACTACCAGACGATGGTGTGCGACCTCACCGGCATGCCGATCGCCAACGCCTCCATGCTCGACGAGG
>CALJKQ010000087.1 GCA_937973565.1 uncultured Saprospiraceae bacterium
GGCACAAGGTCATTTCCAATATCCGGCATTGATCCCAAAAGCTTCACCGTTTTGGATAATGCCAATTTTGCCAAAGATCGTTACAACGTTTACTTCAAAGGAAAAAAAATAAACTACGCACACCCATCATCATTTGTTTGTCTCACAAAAGATGGCTTTGGGTATGCTAAGGATGCAAATCATGTTTACCTGGAAGACGAGCGTATCCTGTATGCCGACCCCAATGCATTTGAAGTGCTGGATTTTCCTTATGCAAAAGATAATAAAAACGTTTATAACGGAACACTACCCATGCAGATGGACAAAGCCGATATAGCTCAATTTAAAGTTATCAATGATGACAAATACATGGCCCATATGATTTCGAGAATTCAATTAGATCACTTTGTGACATACAACGAAAAGTATCAGTGGCTTAAAGAACAACCCAATGAAATTCACTGGGTAATTATTGGCGAGTGGGGTTCAGGTCGCACCAATCAGAAAAAATTCAAGGGTCTCTATGAAATAAAATAATATTTTTTATTATCCGGTTCCTGCTTATGTTGTATGCTATTTCTTTCCTTTTCTGCTTTCACACGGTTAATCTTTTTATCCCTCCATTCAATTGGTTTTTTATGCAACTGACCACGATAGATTTTTAAACATTTCATTAACACTGCATCTTTGATCCATAATTAATGGAAATAATTTTAAACGAAAATCTATCATGAGAACATTATTGCTTTTTATCATTCTCTTATTTGTAGCTGAACTTGGCAGTCAAACCGTGGGCATCAACACCACAACACCCCATGCATCTTCTGCCCTCGATGTCAGTAGCACCAACAAGGGATTGTTGATACCCAGAATGACTTTGGCACAACGCAATGCCATAGCTACTCCTGCCACGGGTTTGATGATCTATCAGACAGACAACAATCCGGGATTTTATTACTACAACCATTTAGGATCCTGGATTAGAATGTCCAATGCAACGGATACGTTTCAGCTACCCTATGCCGGTTCAACCGGTTTCGGAGCAGATGCATTATCCATTACCCACACTAGTGCTGCCAACTTCGGTACGGCCATAAAAGGAAGTTCTGAAAACACCTTTGGCGGTACGGGTGTGGAGGGTGTTTCCAACGATGAAAATGGTGTTGGTGTAAGAGCAAAAAATACGGGCAACGGGGTTGCGTTGTATGCAGAAACTGCTGCATCAGCTTCCGGATCGGGTAGTATTGTGGTCTACAATCCCGGCTCAGGCAATGGCGTCTTCGCAATTTCTACAGCACAAAACGCTACCAATGCTGCTGTGAAGGCGTACAACACAGTGGGCGGACTCGCCATCTTAGCTGAAACCTATGTGAATAGTAGCAACGGAAGTGTTATTCTCTCTCAAAACACAGGAAATACAGGTTTCTCCATAAAAGGTGTTTCCAATGCAGCCAATACTGCAGGGATCAGAGGGGAATCTACCAACGGTGTTGGTGTCAATGGTTTTAGCCCTACATCCATTGCAGTGGCCGGCAGCACTGTATCCGGTACAGCGCTCAAAGGAACTAGCTCTACGGGGCTTGCATTGGAAACCGTGGGCAACATAAAATTATACGGTGGTAACATGGCACCAAAAGCCGGTGCGGTACTTACCAGTGTAGATGCCCTGGGCAATGCTGTTTGGAAAGAAGACAATGTGGCTTTTAAGGCGTTTGGCATGAATTCTTCCTACAATACCTTCCCCGCATTCAACAGTACCAAAGTTCATTTTGGAGGAGAAAAATTTGATCTCGGAAATGATTATGATTTGTTACCTTCCGGGGGTACCGCCAATGCCAATAGCAGTACGTTTTTGGTGCCCGTAAATGGGGTTTATCATTTTGACATTAGCTTAGCTATAACCTGTGCTGATCAAATAGTTAACGGGGATATTAGATTAATGAAAGTTAACACCGCAGGTACTACCAGCATTTTAGCACAGGCTCTAGGGTCGGAGGATGATGCATCCGGATTTTCCTCTAAGTTGTCTATAAATACAGATGAATCTTTACAAGCTGGTGATAAAATCTATGTTGAGGTTTATCACAATTCTGAAGTACCAGCATCTGTCTACTATGGGGCTTACACCTGGTTTTCAGGCCACCTGGTGAAAGCTCAATAAATATAAAAGCAAATCCTATATACAAATTTTGGGGTTGGCAGGGTCATTCCTTGTCAACCCTGTTATGAAGAAGACAGATTTTTTTGGGTGCAATCCCATATTGATACTACCCCCTTTTCGCGAAAAAGATCTACCCTCAATTCTATGAAAAATGTAATTGCAACAAAATCCAAAGAGCCATCTTTTTTAATGATCATTTTTGTTTCATTAGCAACAGGACTTATCCCTTTGTTGTCATTGACTATATCAAAAGAGGTTACCGCCGATGTCCCTGTGGAGTTGATACCATATATTTTAGAATCAAAAATGAAGTTGTCGAGATTATAGCCATTATTAGCAGGCAGGATTTTGAGAAAGGAGGATAATAGTTATTAAGGGGTAAATTATTTCGAGATTAAGTGGGTCATTTGAAGGGATTTTTCACTATTTTTCTATATGGAATAAACCGATCAAAGGTGTTTTGCGAGCCTGTCCTTTGAAACAACAGCTGTCGTTCTGACCAATTGTCAACACATTTCTAAACATGAAGGGAAGGAAGAGAATGAAGACAGTTCTCCTATTTAGCTTCTTAATGTCCCTTAATTTTCTTAATGCCTGTGCCTATAAAACGCAGTTTTGTAGTGCATTTTAAAAAATACCCTCATCTTTTTATAATGACCTATGTCTCTCAATAGACTTACCTATTCCAAGGGATTTCATATCCCATCCCTTTGAAACAACATCTCCCGTTTTGACCAAAAATGTCACCACTTTTCTAAACATGAAGGGAATGAAGAAAATGAAGACAGAACTCTTATCTAACTCATTAATGCCTGTGCCTATAAAACGCAGTTTTGTAGTGCATTTCAAATAAAAATTCACTATCTCATTGCAATGACTTGTGTCTTTATTTAGACTTACCCATTCCCAGGGATTTCCTATTCCAATATTTCAAAACAACATATGCCATTTTTTCCAATGATTATCCACCTATTAAACAATAAAGGAATAAAGAGATTGAAGATGACAACCTTTATTTCAGAATGTTTCCACAACGGCTATTTGTAAAAAAATGACCTCTGTATTGATTGAATAAATATTCACAATGCATACATTTCTTCTACCACATACGCTGAGTTTTCAAAGCAACCGGAAATACAGAAAATATGCTTCTTACATTTTCACAAAAAGCCTGCTTGTAGACTTGGTCTCTGATCTTTGCTGTAATACATAACTTCCCGCAGCAAGCTGACTGGTGTCAATTTCATCTTCACCATATCCTTCCTTCACCAACTGACCCGATATATTATATATGAAATAAGTCGAGGGTCCGTCGCTATTATCTAATTGCAAAACAGATCCTACAAGGTTGCATCCTTTGCTTGCACTGTTGACAGCATCATCAGTGGATACCGGCAAATATCGGAACCTTACCCCTGTGTTGGGTTTGGGCAGGCTGTCCAAAGAATTTTCTTCATCAAATTTTGCAAGCTTAAAACTATCTATCGTGCCTTCAATAAACAGTTGCTCCGTGTTTTCATAATTTTGTATTCCTATACTTAGTGCATAAAGAGAAGAATCCCTTGGATCCACAAGAGCCCCTTTAAAAACAGAGGTGTCAATTCGGATATCTCCAAACCTTACCTCAATATCTCCATTCTCCCAAAACCATTGCTGAAAGTTTACATCACCTCCTTCATACGGAACAGGCTTTGTGTCAAAAACAAATGGCGCAACATGCCTTTGTTCGACAATTAACACCTTTTTTCCATTTATAGTAGCATATGTATATCTCCAGTCAGATTCAACAGGATTGCCGCTTTCGTAACTATCAGGGTCATTCCAATAATAAACATTCCACAAGCCACAAAATAAATAAAAATTAAACTGTACACTCCCATCAAAAATACCCACCCCATCATAATCAAGTGTTAGAGATGAATAATTCTTTCCAAAAAAAGGAAAGTCAAATCCAAATTCAAACTCTTTGGTGAAAAAGAAGGGCTCTATAAAATTTAGTGCATTTTCATTACAAATGGAGGTATAGGTGCTTAAAGTATCATATTTTTCTTCGAAGTATTCAATCTTGTAAAATTGGCAATTACTTTTAAGTCCAATAATGCTGAAAATTAATATTGGTAGATAGGTAAACTTTGATTTCATATCAAATTTTTATTTTGATCAATAAATATATGAATTTGAGGGGATTTTAAATAATCCCCTCAAACTATTTTTTAATTACAGAAAGCAGGAGATTCATTATGTGCAATTATTACACCATCTGCCTTCATATAATATGTAAAATACATGTCTCCATTTTTATTGAAATCTTGGGCAGCGCCAGCACCTGTTCTTTCCTGAACTTCCTTACAGTTTGTACATTGGTTGTCATCATGATCAGTTTCGCCAATAAAACAAGTGGAACTCCTGTAGTTAACATCCATTGTAACCTCAAGCTCAGAGTTGTACCTTAGCTTCTTGGAACCAGAATATTTATAACTTTGCGCATTCACCAATACTCTTCTTCCCAAAAAATTATTATACACAGAATATCTCCAATCTAATTGCAAGTTACCAACTCTTTTAAAACCACTCACATCAAATGCCTTTCTACAACAATTAGTCGACAATCTAATTTGTCTATTATAATTTAAAGTTACGTTACCTGAACCGCAATTAAAAACACCAGAATAGAAAATGTTGTAATTACCTTCTATGCTACCATTAATCATTGGGTAAGTATGCGTAAAGGACAATGAATTTGCAACTCCATTGTAGGTTTTGGAAGATGAAGTGCCATCACCCCAATTCATCACAATGTTTTGTCCAAAATTTAATCCGGCACAATGCAACTTTACCGAAACTGTTCGTGAATCTATATATCTTAATTCCATGCTACAACCACATTCTTCTGAACCAGGGTCTCCTACATATACCATTCTATCGGTTCCCAATACCTCAACATTTCTTGTGTCACTGTCAAAATTCAATTTAGAAGCTAAGCTTAACCCATTTAGAATTTGTCTGGAAGATACATTGGTTTTATCGATTCTATACACTTCGTCGTAATTTTTTTGGACATATAACTTATTACCAATTATATATTCAAATTTGTCGTTCAGTAAAGTGCTATAAGATTTGTCAAAATAGGTGTTTTCGGCATCCTGTGAGTTAAGTGATGTTGAATACCCCAAACTGTTTTGTAAGTTTGTTATAAGCATTGAATCATTCGGGAGATTGGTGTCCAGATAATCCAAAAATTGCAAGAATTGAGATTCTGTGTCAAATTTCAAAGTTCCGTTTTCTGTTGTAGGAAAAAAAGACTCTCTTGTGAATGAAGTTTCGTCTGTTGGATTGCTCTCACCAATCTGTATTGGGTTGTCTTTATTGCAAGACATGATAAAAATAGAAAAGGTCAATCCAATAAATACGGCAATAAATAAATTAAAATTTTTCATGTGTTTTAGATTTAATTAGTTAAGATTGTTTTGTGATGATTATATTTCCTTGCACAACTGAGATCAATGAGAAAAAACGAGATTTACTGTTCCCATTTTACTATCAATACACTGTTTTTCTTATTTTTCAAAGTGATGCAAAGTGGTTTAATTTCATATATACTATTTATGATTGTTGACTGTTTTAAAAGTTACCTGTAAAATTCTACTATGAAAATATACACATATGTTTTGACCACCATCTGCATAAACAAATGGCTAATATCAATTCCGAAAATTCGTGAAAACACCCGAATAGAATGATTTCATTTATTTCAGTCTCTCAGTAAGTTCAAGCCAACTTACTTGTCAAATTGATTATGGTAAAATTATTGAGAACCGTTGGGTGTTCTTGATATGTAATTTTTCATAACTCGTACTTTATTGTATTTGCAAATATAAATAGCAATTTTGACTCCTGTAAGTATTTAATGTTTTTTTAACACACTTAAAATCGAATTATTTCTTTCACAATAAAACCCGTTTCTCAAAGTGATACCCTGTGTTTAAAACATGAAGGGAATGAAGAGAATGAAGACAGCTCTCCCATTTAGCTTCTTAATGTCCCTTAATTTTCTTAATGTTTCATAAAAACAGCCCAATCTCTTTCTAATGACCTATGTCTCTCAATAGACTTACCTGTTCCCAGGGATTTCATATCCCTTCCCTTTGAAACAACATCTCCCGTTTTGACCAAAAATGTCACCACTTTTCTAAACATGAAGGGAATGAAGAAAATGAAGACAGAACTCTTATCTAACTCATTAATGCCTGTGCCTATAAAACGCAGTTTTGTAGTGCATTTCAAATAAAAATTCACTATCTCATTGCAATGACTTGT
>CALJKQ010000088.1 GCA_937973565.1 uncultured Saprospiraceae bacterium
GGCAAGATAGCGCGTTGCTAATTGCTCAAAAATATGCAGTTGGTCGGATGCTTACGTTGCAGATGCAGGATGGTTTATATTGTTTCCTTTGATTACTGCTATTAGATTGCTGGACGAAGAAGCATTCCCTGGGGTTTGACCTACAAAGATAGCCGCACCGCCAATTCCTGTAATGGTATTATTGGTGATGTGTGCTGTCAGGTCGCCATTAGACCCATTTGACACGATAAACCCTTCGTTGCCTTGAGCCGTTTTTTGTACAGTACAATTATTGATGGTAATATCCAGGGATGAATTGTCGTTGGCTGCTGCTTGCAGGGGCTGAGATTTGTTGTCATCAAAAAAGCAAGATTGAACAGATATGGTTGCTGAAGCTGATCCCTGCATTTCAATTTGTACTCCATCACTGCCTCCTGCTATGCTGTTGTTTCTGATTTGGCAATTTGAGATGGTTAAATTGAAGGAACCGGACTGATTGTAAAATTCCATGTTGTGCTCAATGGCATCTCTGATGATGCATTGATTAATCAATGAGGCATTGGCCCCGTTGAGACCATTGGTTCCTGAGGGATTTGTTTTTCCAAAAGCCAGCGCGGCATCGTTTGACCCTGTGCTGGTGCCAATGGTGCCATTGATTGTGCAATACTCCATAGTAAAGCCATTGACATTGGTTCCAAAAACGCCAAGGTTTTCAAAATTGCTGAGTGTCATTCTGCGCAGTGTTACAAGGGCTGTATTATTTAAATAAATGCCTATACCCGATGTTAAACTACCATCTGCCCCTGTCTTCCCGGTTATGGTTCCTCCACTTGCATTTCCTCCTTGCGTAATATTGCTATTGTCGCCATTTACAGTTAGCCCTCCGCTAGAGCCGGTATTGTCCAATACAATGCCGTTGTTGGCACCGGCTCCGCTTGATATGCTCTGAAAAATTAAACCTGATGGTGAAATAGTAGTGTTTACAACAGAAAGAGCAGTGCCTGAGGTTGCGGTGATTGTATTTCCAGAACCAGTGACTGAAAGGGTACCCCCTGATGGTGCGTTGAGTCCTATACCTGCTGTTACATCAATGTCAAGACCGCCATTGGTAAAAGAAGTAGAGGTACCCGAATTGCTTGTAATGGAAACTGCATTGGAACTACCAGTGTTTAAAACTTTCGAAGTGCCTGAGAAAGAGGTGTTGGTGCCTGAATTTGAATTGATCAGGATACCTGTGCTTGATGAGGTAGCGGAAAGGTTGCCACTAAAAGTTAGAGTGCCGGAAGCATTGGAACTCACTTCCACCAATCTCCCGGCAGTATTTTTTGAAATGGTGCCGGCATGTGAAATGGTGCCGGGTGTACTTGAGTTGATGTATACACATGGCCCAGAAGGATTGGTAATAGGGGCATTGGCAAATGTAAATGAACCAGCACAACCATTGATAATATCAATACCGGCATCTCCACCATTGAGGGTAGCAGTGCCATTAAAAAGGTAAGTCCCATCTGCATTGTTGAATTGTAAACCTGTGCCTGCGGTAGCATTTAATGTACCGGTTTGAAATGTGATGGTACCTGTGCTGTGGTCTTTTACTTCTACCATTGCACTGCTGCCAGTGTGGGTAATATCGCCACTATAGGTAAAATTGAGGGTGCCGCCTGAGATAAAAACAGATTTCAAAGTTGCATTGGAAAGTGAGCCTCCTGCAATACTTGTTGTACCGGCAATGGAATTTAGTTCTACGATGGTGTCTCCCGCAGTAGAAGTTAAACTGGATAGGGTGGCATTGAGTGAGCCTGTGGTTAAATCCAGCGCTGTATTGGCAACGTTCATGGAAATATCGGTCATGCTGCAGCTGCCAAAGTTATTGCCGGTTACAGAACCATTGGTCACTATATTGAAGCCACGGAGCGTATTGCCGGATCCCAGGGTGATAACGCTGTTTAAATTTGCCGAGGTACCATTTCCGGCATTGGTAGCCGGTAACGCAGTGCTGTAAGTCGGCAGTGAATATCCGGTTATGGACAATAAACTTGCGGAGGCATCCTGACCTAACAGTTTTTGTCCGCTGAGCAGGGTGATGGCACCTGAATAAGGGGTAGCACTTTCGAAAACAAATATATTGTCGTTGTTTCCATCCGGTGCCGAAGAGGTAAAAGATGCTATACTGTTGTAGGGAGCAGACAATCTTCCATCACCACCGGAGGGTGCATTGTTGTTGACAAACCAGATCATACCGGAAACTACAAGACTTACTGTCCCCGTGGCTGGAGCGTTAAAGCCATTGTCAATTGTGTAGGTAAAATTGTCGGGACCTTCATAGCCGGGGGCCGGGTTGTAGGTAAAGCTTCCATCTGTATTTGCTGTGACAGTTCCGCCATTCGCTGTTAATACAGGTACACCCACATTGGCCATGGAACCATTGATAGCTTCAACCAAAATGTTGTCACCACTGTCATTGCTGAGAAAGCCTGGAGCCGGCACCGAAATGCTTACATTGCCCAGTACATTGTAACTTTCATTCATGGCCATAGCCGGGTTGCCTACCCTTATTTTCAAAATTCCCTGATCTGGGCTGTGAAAACCGGTGCTTATATTGTACCGCGCATAATCGAAGCCTGTGAAATTGGTGGAAGGGCTGAAAGTGAAAGAGCCATTGGCCTGAACGGTAAGCGTACCTCCACCATCAGTGAGGCCCATCGTGCCGGGTGGATTGGCGCCTGGTGAGGCGGTAGTACCAAAGCTGGTTACGGCTAAGGATGGCAGTCCAAAATCATTGATTAATACATTATCACCACCCGGGTTGTTGAAGCTGACAGCGATAGAGTCTTGTCTTGCCAGGGCTGATGTCTTGATGGATCCCATTATTCCGGATGTATTCATAGGAAGGGGCAAGGAATAATTGACATTGCCAGCCTGGCTGCCACTAACACTGATGGTGGTTTTATAACGGATGACATCTCCAGGATTGACGGCATTGTTGCTATTGCTGTCAACTACCAGGGAATCGGTCATGGAACCGGTTACAACCTGTGCAAAGAGATTTAAAGACCACAATAAAATGGAGCTTGAAACAAGAAATTTTCTCATGAAGTAAACCAATGATTAGAGTTAGTTAAACTGTTCAAAAATAGACTTTTATTGGATTTAATTGTCAGAAAGAGACATTTAATTGATAAGATTTGGAAAAAAATAATCATTTCCTCTTAAGTACAACTTGGTTTATTGCTGAATTTGATTGGATTATACCTTCTTACAAAGGGTTAATTTGGATAAGGCAATTAACAGTGATATGCTTATCGCATTCTTTTGGCAATTTGAATAATAGCAGAATAACATACTGTATAATAAATATAAACAAATTAAAATATTGCCAACACAGTTATAAGCTTTCCAGGAATTTTAGCAATAATATTCTTTCATCTTTTGATAATGCCATGAATTGGTCTTTTGATTTTTTAGCTTCACCATCGTGCCAAAGAATGGCTTCTTCAAGGGTAGTTGCCCTGCCATCGTGCAAAAAACCGGCTTTGGGATTGACTACTTTGGTGAGTCCTATACCCCATAATGGGGGAGTCCTCCATTCATTGCCATCTGCCTTAAATACAGGACGGTGATCGCTGAGACCTTCACCCATGTCGTGAAGCAGTAAATCAGTATACGGGTATATTGTCTGCCCTGCCAAGGCTTTGATGTCATGATAGCCGGTCGTATATGTGGGATGGTGACAGGAAGCGCATTGTAAGTTGGTGAATAATTTTTCCCCTTCCCGAACACTTTGATCGTTGATGTTTCTGCGGGCAGGTACTGCCAGCGTTTGAAAGTAGAAGGTAAATAAGTCGAGCGTCCGGTCATCAATATCATTTTGCGTTTGGAGTCCTGCCGTACAATTGATTTGTCCTTCGCATTGTTCACTGGGGAAGAGCGGATTGGTCAGTCCCATGTCATTGGAAGCAGCTCCGGCAGATTGTTGCCTGGCGGTGGGTTGTTCTGCCTTCCATCCAAATCTTCCTGCTGCCCATGCTTGTCGGCTTATATCCCAGACCTCATTGAGTTTGCCACTGATGCCATCGCCATTGCTGTCGGTGGCGTCTTCTTTCTTTCTCAAATCTTCCTCTTTTATAGCTTCCAACAGACCCAGGCCAAATACCGGTTGAGCATTTCTTGGACTCATCAAAAGGTTGACAGGCAGGTTTTGATAAGGTACACTGATATGGTAAATGGGTTTACTTAGGGTAATTTCTTCTCCGGTGAGGTATTTTATGAGCAACTTTTCTTCGGATTTTGATAATTTGCCCTCCGGCGTGGTGCCGAATATTCCCTTGGTTTGCAGTTGGCCTCCAAAGCCCGGCACGGATATGGGGAAGCCATTGACATCAATGCCATTGCTGATCCTCAACAAAAGTCCGGAACTAAGATCGTTTTCGTGGGCTGGGGCTGAACTACGACCATTTCTGACGTGACAACTTTCACAAGAATTTTGGTTGAATAGGGGACCCAGACCTCCTGCCTGTGTGGACGGTGCGGTCACAAAAGTTTGGCCAAAAGCAGCATCTGCTTCCAGGTGGAGTTGTAATCCTTCTTTGTCCAGATTGGCCAGAGGAAAAGTGAAAGCATCCGGCCCTTCACTTAATATAGTGGTATCGCCACCGCTCTTTGGAATGAAAATCTCATCTGGCGTACAGGCATTTAGGAATAGGATCGCGATAAAGAATGGCCGGATGCTCATTTTATTATAAATTTGAGATCAAAGGAATAATTTTGCTTTCCAGGGTAGACTGGAGCGCTCTTACCGCCTGTTGGGCCTGAAGTACATCAGGTCTGTTGGTGATTACAGCAGTGGTAAAGGTGCCGGGTATGTTTTCAATTTCCAGGATGGCAGCATCGATTTGTTGGTTAAGTTGATCTGCCAAAGCCGCATCTTTCTTTTTTACTATATGGTATAATGTGTTTTCAGCCGCAGTGCCGGAATTGTAAGTTCCATGGTAGATGTTTTTGATGCTGCGCATATTATCCGCAAAATCGGCTTTGCTGTTGTTACTAAAGCGAGACTCTTCCAAGGTAAGATCCTGACTGCTGTAGGGATCGTTGATTTTACCATTGGCAACTTCATCGGCAATGATGCCCAGCGCATTGACAATCTCTTCAAGGGCTGCTTTCTGACTTACATAAACCACAGATCCTTTACCGGCCTGCATCACATTCTTGATGTAGTTGCCCCCGGTTGGCTGCCACAAATTATAGAGACTCTGAGCGTCCTGGGCCAACACTTCCGTGCAGGCAGATAAATATTCCAGTTCTCTGGCAGTAAACTGGTCGATGGTTTTATTGCTGTTGACACCCCACAGCAAGTACTCAATGGTATGAAAACCTTTTAGTGTTCCTTCTTGCTGGGCAAGGAAAGTAGCTGTGATAGCCCCGGAACCTGCCATAACATTGTTGAGGTCAGTGACATTCACAGGCCAGGAGTCAAGTGCGGGATCAAGGCCTTCCTGATCTACTGGTCCAAATAAAAATCCTTCCGATTGTTCCCAGGGCATTCGGGCTGCTCTCCAGGCAGTTTTTGTTTTTTCCAATTGAGCCGAACTTGGGTTACTTGCCAGTAAAGAAGCCTCGTTGTGCAAGGCGATGGCAGCAAGACTAAGTTCAGCGTACGTTTTGAGAATAACTTCATTGGAAATCACATTTAGGGTATTGCTGTAGTCTGCATTGTCCGTAACAACATTGTCTTCACATGATGACATCACTATGGCCAGAGACAGCACAAAAAAATATTGAATAGATTTAGAAAACATATCTGTGAATATTATTGGGTTAATTAAAAATCAAAACCGATGCCAGCGACAAAAGTGTCTTCTCTTTCTCCGGTTCCCAGGGTTTTGAAGTTGTAGTGTGCCTTGACTACCACTTTGGGATGTGCAAAAAAGTTAATACCTGCCGTTATTATTTTTCTTTCATAGCGTGGATTATCTGAAACATTGCCTGCCGTTTTAAACATGGCATCGTACCACTCCCATCTCGAAAACACAAAGAAAGGGTAGGGGTGATCTTTGGGCATTATATTGTAGGCGACTTCTGCATAGGCTCCTGCTGCCATCTTACCTACGGGAGTGCGCTTTACATTGAGGTTGTTCGATAGATTGCGATTGGCCGCACTCAGGGCGTCGCTATTCTGAATATTGCCTGCCATACCATAAGCCCGGGTTCTCCATTTTTGATTTTCCCAGGCAAAATGAACGTCTCCGTAAATGACCCATGAAGATTCCGAAAAATCGTTTTTCGGTCGGTTAGGGCTGGCATTGTTGGCATAAAAACAAAAACCCAGCTCACTGTCTTTGGCAAAGATGTAGTCCAGTCGGGCTGCATAGGCAAGACTATTGGCGTTTATGGTCTCAAATCGGGTTTGGTATCCTTTTCGGATCCAATTAAGCGAGTTGAACCCTGTATTATCAAGTCCGGTAACGGCATATAATTTATAGGAAAGCATTGGATATTCAGAAGGCTTGAGGTGAAAATCACCACTTATTTCCAGTCCTGTTTCGTACCAACCCAAGGGAAGAAGGGTATTTTCAACTTCCGATCGATGCGCTGTAAAATATTCCCGGGGCTGGTCTTGTTTGGAAGCATTGCCCATGTAAAACCTCATTTTACCCGCTCTGATTTTAAAGGATGGGTGAAGTAAAAACTGGAGATTGATTTGTTCTGCCACCACTTGTCCTCCTTTTTCTACTTCGGCTTCAAATTCTCCGAATTCTTCCAAGGGGTCAAAACTCATAGTGCTACCTGTTCCCCCGTGTTCAAATTCTATTTCCGATTTGAACTGGATCTTGTCAGAAAACTGATAATACAAGTACATATTGAGTCGCTCCGGATCAAAGGCATCTCTTTTGGTGGGATATGTTTCCCAGTTGTAGTGATAATAATTCACAGCACCATAACCTTCAACCTTTAACCTTTGAGTGGCAGGGTTTTGAACATCTTGGGCAGAGAGTAAATAACCTTGGAACCCCCAAAAAACTAAAAATAACCAATTTTTTATTTGATTTGACATAAGTGATGATTTCGGCACAAAGCTAAAATTTTATTTTAAAATAGAATTAGTCTAAATAAGAATAGAGATAATTTTTCATCAATATTGGATGCATTTTGTATGCCCAATATTTTACATTAGGAATTTAAATATTAGAAAAACAATCATTAAAACATATAAATATATTTAATATAAAACCCCGTTATTACACCTCCCAAAAGCGATTCTCGTCTGGATGTGATCTAATTCTGTATAGATCTCGATGTTTTTTTGGCCAAATCTTTGGGGGAAGGAAAATTTACTTTAACTTTGCAATACAAAGTACTTTAAGATGAAAGAACAGCAGGATTACCTTAAGGATATTTCCGAAATCAAAAAGCTGATGGAAAAGTCCACCCGCTTTTTGTCCCTCTCCGGTTTGTCGGGGGTGCTGATAGGGATGTATGCCCTGGCAGGTGTTGCTATTGCCCATTTTACCATGGGATACAGTGCGGCACTGGAACGGGGTATTATGGAAGATGGACTCAAAAACAACCGCGACATTTCAGACCTCATCATTTTAGCCATTGCCATCCTTATTTTGTCTTTGGGCACCGGCTATTGGTTTTCTCATCAAAAGTCGGTAACCACAGGACAAAAAATCTGGAACCCTGCCTCACGGACCATGATGTGGCATTTTGGGGTTCCTCTGGCCACAGGAGGTTGTGTAATGCTCATACTTCTTTCGAGAGGCATGATCGACTGGCTGGCACCCGCATCCCTGCTGTTTTACGGACTGGCATTGTATTCCATAAGCAGATTCACCTTTGCCGAATTGAAGGGATTGGGCTTGTTGGAGTTATCCCTGGGCTTGCTGGGCATGGCCTTTCCAACCTATGGTTTGTGGTTGTGGGCCCTTGGTTTTGGTGTCGGACATATAATATACGGATTTTATATCTACCAGAAGCACGAAAAATGAAATTCTCCATAGCAGGATTAAACAAGGTTTTTGACAGTCGGATCCGCCTCGGCATCATGGCCATTCTGGTGGTCAATGACGAGCTGGATTTCAATGCTCTCAAAGAATACCTGGAAGTAACCGACGGCAATCTGGCCAGTCACCTGAAAGCCCTGGAAAAAGAAGCATACATAGAAGTCAAAAAATCATTTGTTGGCAGAAAACCGAATACAAGGTATGCCGTCACCCTCAAAGGCAGGCAGGCCTTTGGTGATCATTTGAAGGGGTTGCAGGGGTTGATAATGTGATGTTATTTTTGAGGGTACCCTGTAGGGGCGCAATACATTGCGCCCCCACATGTCCCACATGCAATTTTCCATGCCCAATTCATTTGTATTTTAAATTATTAAACCAAATATTCCAATGAAAAAAAATATTGCAATTGTGATGATGTTCCTGTCATTATTGGCCTGCCGCCGGGATGCCGAAATAGCGGCTTTGGAAAAAATGGAATTTAACACAAAACAGTGGGCAGAAGGGACAGATGGTGTATATCCCTACCGGGAAAAGATGGTGGATGATTTGCTGAAAAGGTATGATTGGGAAGGCATGCCCAGGACAGAGGTGGAAGCACTGTTGGGTAAGCCGCAATCGGGGGATAGCCTCAATTATGTGTATATGATGTACCAGAAGAAGATTGGTTTTTTCCGGGCTTTTACCCATGCGCTTGTGGTGAAGTTCAGAGAGGATGGGGTGGTGAAAAAGGTGGTGATATATAGGGCGTAACAGAGTTTTAAGTCATTTTATAATTTAGATATAGATTTGTCAATTATTAAGTTATTTCAGGCATAAAGACATACGTTAATTACAAAGTCAGAATAATTCCAAATAAAGGTTCTAGTTATATTGTTTTCTAACTTACAAATAGTTTTTAGCCAGGATGTTGAAGGAATGCAATTTTTATCGAATAATTGGCAATACTTGTCGGGTTTGAACTATTAAGTTATAACAGAACTCCAAAATTGATTTATCTTCGGTTTTCTTAATAACTCAATACTATGCTTACCCACATCCACCCCAAGTTGCCCATGCGCAGTAAACAACAGTCGGAGTCGTACTACATTAATCAATTGGGTTTTGAGAAGATTGGTGGCGACTATCCGGAGTACCTGATGGTGAGAAAGGATAAGATCGAAATTCATTTTTTTCTTTTTGAAGATTTGGACGTTTTGCAGAATTATGGCCAGGTTTATATACGGGTGGAAGGTATAAAGGCATATTACCAACAATTGGTGGATGCGGGAGTGACCATTCACCCAAACGGGGCATTGGCTATGAAGCCATGGGGTATGTGGGAGTTTTCCTTGTTGGATCCCGACCACAATTTGTTGACGTTTGGGGATGTGTAACAACACAATATATTGCGTTGCCACATAACCCAAAAAATTTATTTAACAATAAATGTGTACCACATTTTGCACCTATAAGTAGTACATTCGCCATTTATTTACGTATTGTCTGAAATTCTTCATTGTATGATTTATTCTTCTTTTTTAAGCCGTAAGGGCTTTTTGATTCTTTTTACCTGTATTATATGGGTTTTATCTGATGGTCAATTGGCAGCCCAGGATCTCTATGATGCCAATGTGATCCAGAAAATTGAAATTCATTTTGATCAAAGCAACTGGAACGCGCTGATGCAAGCTGAAAAAGATGGAAATGAAAACTACATCGTGGCAGCATGGTGCAAGGTAAATGGCGTACAGTATGACAGTGTAGGGGTAAAGTACAAAGGGAACAGCAGTTATCGCGCTACCAATAAAAAGAATCCGTTGCATATTGAGTTGGATTACATCAAGGACCAGACCTACAATGGGCAGGGAGATATCAAATTGTCGAATGTGTTTCAGGATCCCTCATTTATCAGAGAGGCGGTTTCTTACTACATATTACAAAACTACATGGATTGTCCGAAGGCCAATTTTGCCAACGTTTACATCAATGACCAGTTGTATGGCTTGTACACCAATGTGGAGAGCATCAATAAAAAGTTTTTATCGACTTATTTCGACAGTGATGACAATACGTTTGTAAAGTGTAATCCCAAGCAGGTACAACAATATCTGCCCAATCTCGCATACAAAGGAGTAGATACCACGCTTTACTATGGTCATTATGAAATGAAGTCGGATTTTGGCTGGACGGAGCTGATGCATTTGTGCGATACTTTGACGAATCATGTGGGTGCCATAGAAGAAATATTGGATGTAGACAAGGCACTGTGGATGTTGGCTTTCAATGTTGTTTTTGTGAACCTGGATAGTTATTCCGGCAGTTTTGCCCAAAACTATTATTTGTACCGCGACAACAACCAGCGGTTTGCATCTCTGGTCTGGGACCTCAATATGAGTTTTGGCGGCTTTCCCAATATGGGCGGATCCGGAGGTGCCACATTGGACATATTGTACAATGCCAATAGTGCTGCAAAACCACTCATCCAAAAATTACTGGCCAATGCTACTTATAAAAAGAAGTACCTGGCCCATGTGCGGACCATCAGCAAAGAGTTTTTTGAAAATGGACTTTATCTTGCCGAGGCAGGCAGATTGCGTACGCTGATCGATGCATCGGTGCAGGCTGATCCTTATAAGTTTTATACTTACACCCAATTTCAAAACGCCATGACAACCGATATCAGTTCCGGTGGCGGAGGCGGTGGACCTGCCATGTCGACACCCGGTGTGCAAAAATTCATGACCTCAAGGGTTGCTTATTTTCAATCCAATGCAGAGTACAAAAAAGTACCTCCACAGCTTTCCAACATTCAACCGAAAAACACGAATGTGGATGGTACCGATATAGTAGTTACATTGAGTGAAGCTGCAACCGTAACCCTAAGTTATAGATATAAAAAATCTCATCGATTCATTACGGTGGCCATGAAAGATGATGGCCTCAGCGGTGACGGAGCCGCAGGTGATTTGGTTTATGGAGCATACGTGCCGGCAGATGGAGATGATGCACAATACTATATTTATGCTGAAAATGACAATGCGGGCCTTTTTTCTCCTGAGCGGGCAGAGCATGAATTTTATACCTTAAGGTTTGAAACCAGTCAGGCATTTATACCGGCAGGCAGTGTGGTGATCAACGAATTTTTGGCATCCAACAAAGCTACCAATACCAATTCAGAAGGAAAGTACGAAGATTGGATTGAGCTTTACAATACCACGGATGCAGACATAGAAATGGGGGGCTTGTACCTTACAGACAATCCTGAAAACCCCACCAAGTGG
>CALJKQ010000089.1 GCA_937973565.1 uncultured Saprospiraceae bacterium
TAGCCCCTATTCGATGCAAAAATTGCAACGAAAAAGCATTTAATCGAGGCCTACTATACAGCTAAAATTGATTTTTAATACAATCATAATCTCCAGTTTGGTGAAACCTGATCGGAAAACATAACATGGTTCAGGCAACACTCCTAACTTCAAAACACATTTCAGCCATTTATCTAAAATAAACTCGCATTAAACTTTCGTCACTTACATTTGTCAAATATAAAATCAGGCAATTATGAGACCTTCTTCACTGCTTACACTTGCACTGGCTTTTATGGTCAGCATGGCTTTCGCCCAGCCCTACAATGACCCCAATTTTCCAAAACCCACCTCCGGCTATGGCTCTGATGGCCCCTTTACTGTAGACAAGCAGGAATACGATCATCCTTATTTTGCCGGTGAGACCATTGAGGTATTTTATCCGAAAGAAAAAACAGGAAAGGTGCCTACTATCTTTTTCTGTCATGGCTTTGGGGGAGTTAATTCTCTGTACATAAACGGCATGTTGCAATTTTTGGCAAAGAAGGGATATGCAGCTGTGTACGTACCCTATCCAACAACCGGTGTAAGCATTCAAGAGCGCTACGACATACTTAGGGAAGGCTTTCGCCATGCTGCCAGAAAATATCTGAACATCATTGATACGACCCAGGTAGGTTTCATGGGTCATTCTTTTGGGGGCGGAGCTATGTTTGGGGTTTCCCATGCTTGTTTTACTCAAAACAACTGGGGCAGTAAAGGCAGGTTCTTATTTTCATTGGCTCCCTGGTATTCTTATCAGCTGACTCCTGAACAATTGAGCAGCTTTCCATCCAATACCAAACTCATCATGCATGTGTACGAAGAAGATGTGCTTAACGACCACAGAATGGCCATCGATATCTTTAACAATATCAATATCTCCAAAGAAGAAAAGGACTATATCTATGTGAGGCCAGACACCATCAACGGCACCATCTATCCGGCAGGTCACAGCTTGCCCGGCACTTATGAGGTTTATGATGCCATGGACTATTATGCTTTTTACCGACTGTTGGATGCTATGTGCGATTACGTATTCAATGGAAATGCAGAAGCGAAAAAAACTGCCCTGGGCAATGGTAGCACAGAGCAGGTGACCATGCCCGGTAATCTAAAACCATTGTTGCAAAGTGATGAGCCGGTTCCAAATTTTGATCAAGCATTTTACGAGTTTCCTTGTGACGCTGTACTCAATCCCAGAAGGGTGTTTTGTGGACTGACCTCGACCAGCGATGAAAAGGCGTCTACAACTTTTATTATATACCCAAATCCTGCCCGGGATCGTGTCACTCTATCCAACCTATCTTCCGACAGTACAACCATTACCATAACCGGGATACTGGGACGGAAAATCAAAACAATTTCAACGGAAGGTAGACCCAGTATCGATATTGATGTGTCTGGTTTCCGAAAGGGCATCTATCTTGTTACGATAGGCGGGGTAAGTAAAAAATTGGTGGTGTCTCATAGGTGATGTATGTAACAATGTATCGATGTACTGATTTATCGATGTACTGATATACCGATTTATCGATTTACTGATGTACTGATATACCGATGTACTGATTTACCGATGTATCGAATTACGAATGTACTGATGTATCGAATTACGAATGTACTGATGTATCGTAATACCAATGTACTGTATCGTCCTAAAAAAAGTTGACACTTTTTAGTGAATAATCCTGCTACAGGTTTACATTTTTTAATTACTCCTAATATCACTTGACATTTTGGAATATAAAGAGTATTACGTGCAGTGGATAAGCGGGTTTATAGATAATTTACAGTGGGTAGAAGTTTAAAATTGGCAGTAATTGTTTATCTTGTGTTGCCATTAAACAGGATTGTTATCAATTTTAAATAAACTGAATAACATTGGGGAAGATAAATATACTTGAGTGGGGAAAAACAAAGCTTAAGGAAATATATGATCGGTCGATTGAGACCAACTCGCAAATTCGGATCCAACTCTTTCAATTTTTTCCCTTTTTAATTGCTTCCGTATTAACAGGAATCATGGCCTATTTTTACAGTAGGATATTTCACTATGCGGAATTACTGTCCTTTTTCATTTACGAGCAGCACAAAGCCAGTATTTTTATTACCACACCCATTGCCTTTGTTATTTCCTGGTGGATGGTGCACGTATATGCTAAATTTGCAAGGGGTAGTGGCATACCTCAGGTCATGGCTGCCATTGAACTTGCGCAGCCGACTAAAAAGCATTTGATCCCTCTTTTTATTAGTCCCCGCATTATTTTAATAAAAATAATTGCCAGTGCCATAAAAGTAGTAGGAGGCGGAATAGTGGGACGAGAAGGCCCAACCATTCAAATATCGAGTTCGATATTCAATCAGGTTTACAAGTGGTTGCCCAATTGGTGGCAGCCTATTTCTCAAAAAAACATTTTATTGGCCGGCGCCTCTTCCGGGCTTGCTGCGGCATTTAATACACCGCTGGGGGGCATCATATTTGCCATAGAAGAATTGTCGAAATTTCACATTCGGTATTATCGTTATCCTTTATTTATTGCAGTTATCATAGCAGGATTGACAGCCCAAGGATTGGGAGGTCCATATCTATACCTCGGACACCCTAAAACAAGTTTTAGTGGGTGGATGATCTATGTTGGTATCCTGGTTACCGGTGTCCTCAGTGGATACCTGGGTGCATGGATGTGTTCATTTATGTTGCGTTTTGTGACATTTGTCAACAGACAGAAAAAAAGGGCGCAGCAAATATCCATAGTGTTGGGATGTGCAATGATGGTGGCATTAATCATTTATTTTTTTGGAACAGAAGCCATGGGATCCGGAAAATCAATCATGGAGCGGACCTTATTTACCGACCAGAAAAAAGTGGAATGGTATCTTCCGCTGTTGAGGATTGTAGGTTTGGTATTTTCATTTTCATTTGGAGGAGCCGGTGGTGTATTTGCTCCTTCTTTAAGCATTGGAGCCAGCATTGGTGCTGTTGTTTCAGATTTGCTTAGACTTACGGATGGTAATGCCAACTTGTTGATTCTGGTAGGCATGACGGGTTTTCTCACATCAGTTACCAGGGCCCCCTTCACATCTGCCATCATTATATTTGAGATGACTGACAGGCATTCCATTATTTTTTACTTGCTTTTTGGAGCCGTGATTGCCAATATCATAGCCAGTATATCAAGTAGAAAATCGTTTTATGATGCCATTAAAGAATCGTATCTGAAAGAGATTGATGATGGTGTTGAGAGGTCTGCTGTAAAGGGATGATTTTAAAAGTTCCATATTTGCGCAATAGGCTATTAAAGCGT
>CALJKQ010000090.1 GCA_937973565.1 uncultured Saprospiraceae bacterium
GCACCTGACTCATAATCAGGTGGTCCTAGGTTCAAGTCCTAGTGGGACCACGAAAGCCTCCTCAAAAAGGGGGCTTTTTTTGTTTTCAACCAAAAACGGGCTGTTTTCCACAGTCTGTGGTTTAAAAGAAGGGGGGGGTTATCCTTGAAAAACACGTAAATGTGTTGTATTTTTGCCGTCTTTCAAATATTTCCCTAACCGGTTTAAACACAGTTCATAATGAAGTTTGAAGTTTCCTCTTCGGAGTTGTTGAAAAGCCTGCAAATTGCATCGGGCGTAATTGCCCCAAGTCCTGTATTGCCAGTGACAGAAGACTTTTTATTTCAGCTCAAGGGCAATACACTGACCATTCGTGCCACCAATGTGGAGAATACCGTGATTACCAAAACGGAGGTGAATGGCATGGAAAAAGGCGAAATAGCCATTTCTGCCAAGATGTTGCTGGAAACTTTGAAGGCGCTGCCCGACCAACCCATTACCATTGGCCATGCAGAAGCCGGCAACTCCAATGCCATCGAGATTGTGTCCAGTTATGGAAAATACCATCTAGTAGGAGACAATCCGGATGACTTCCCGATCATCAGTGAAGACGATGCGATGGAGACCTTTTCTTTTGAGTGTCAGAAACTGTCTACTGCTTTGGCCAAAAGTTCATTTGCCGTAAGCAACGACGAGATGCGTCTGGCCATGACGGGTGTTTACATGTTGATTGATTACAACAAAGTAGTTTTTGTAGCAACGGATGCACACAAATTGGTGAAATACACCTTTGGCAATGTAAATACGGAGATTTCAGACTCCATCATCCTTTCCAAAAAACTGATTTCCTTGTTGAAGGCTGCTTTGCCGGGACACGGTACGGTTGACATCAGCTTCAACCGCAAAAATGCCGTGTTTCAGTTTGGTGACACCAAAATTATTACCAAGCTGATTGAAGCCAAATATCCGGATTACAACGCGGTGATTCCGGTTGAAAATCCCAATGAGCTTACAGCCAATAAAAAAGATCTACAAAACTCACTGAAGAGGATTGGTATATACGCCAACAAATCTACCAACCAGGTTGTGCTCAATATGTCGGAAAATGCCTTGACGCTGTCTGCTCAGGACATTGACTTCAGCAATGAAGCCACAGAGCAATTGGCTTGCAGGTACACCGGTGAGCCCATGAGCATGGGATTCAACTCCAGGATTTTTGTTGAATTGCTCAACAACATAGATACAGAAGAGACCATCATGCAGATGTCTACACCCAGCAGAGCTGCCATCATCCTTCCTGCAGAACAGGAGTCAGATGAGCACATCATGATGCTGATTATGCCTGTTCTTTCCGGCTATTAATGACAATCGTTGGCAAACGCATAGGCCTGTTTTTCGGATCTTTTAATCCGGTTCATACGGGGCACATGATCATTGCCAATTACATGGTTACCAAGGCGGGACTCGACGAAGTTTGGATGATTGTGAGTCCGCATAATCCACTTAAGGACAAAAAGAGTCTGGCCAACGATCACGATCGGTTACATCTGGTAAACCTGGCCATAGGAGACAACCTCAAGATTAAGGCGTCCAATATTGAGTTTCAACTGCCCAAGCCCTCATACACCATTGATACCCTGGTTTACCTGGAGGAGAAGTATCCGCAACACCAATTTATACTATTGATGGGGGGCGACAATTTGTTGACCCTGGATAAATGGAAGAGCCACGAAAAGATTGTGGAACATCCTATATACGTATATAAAAGACCGGGAAATACAGGAGGGCTCTATGAAAATCACCCTAATGTTCACTATATGGACGCACCTATGCTAGATATATCAGCAACGTATATCAGAGAATGTCTTCAACAAGGACACTCCATTGAATACCTGGTTCCCGACCGGGTGTATGATTACCTTTTAAACAATAAGATCTACCGATAAAGCCTGTTATGGTTTTATCGTACAATTACCTGATACGGTCACGGTGCCCCCTCCCTGATTTTTTAGGAGGGCGAGGTGGGTGACGTTGGGATTTTTGATCAGGTCTACATCTATCAGCGTAAGGTTACCTGCATTTCTAATGGCACCATCGCTTGCTCCTGAAGCCAAAATGTTGAGGCCAATGATCGTTACATTCTGACCGGGGAAGATTTCCAGGGTTGGAGATGAAGCAGCACTGGTTGCTATGGTGATGTTGTCTGCGGGGTTGGCTTTTAACACAACACTTTTGTTCAACAAAACGGTAGAGGTTCCGAGATCGAGGGTAGTGTTTTTCAACTCAGGGCTAAAATAAATGGTATCTCCAGCCTCCGAACACGAAACCGTGTTGAGCAAACTGCCTAGGCCCGACACATAAGGGTGTTCTACCCGTAGGTGGCAGAAGCTGCTATAGCAGCCTACCCAGCCCCAATTGGTGAGTAATCCACCATCACCGGTGGTAAGATCCTGGATTTTTAAGGTCCAATTTCCCAGAGGATTAAAGCTGGCGTAAGCAGAAAAAGGGTTGGAGGGTTTATAGGACATGCCATTTGTTGCTGGACATGGATATGCGCTACTTGAAGCTGCATCGCTTAGGTTGATGTTGAAGTCGTCCTCACCATTGCAGGGTTGATCCCAAATCAACAATTCGGTGTTTGAAGGGTCTTTCAGAAAGAACTTTAGGTTGTCGATATTGGTGTGGAGACCTTCCATATCGTAAATCTCGGTTGTAGCAATTCTTCCCCTGTCATACACAAACTGTTTTGATTCAATGGTATTGGGAGCAGCAGAACTTATAATAACCGGAACCTGTGCCGATTTGTAATACATACAATCATCGGTGGTAAAGGAAGTGGGTGTGCTCCAGGGATTGTTGGCGCAGCTGTTGACACCGCGAACCCTCCAAAAATAAGTGCTTTGGCCCAACAAGGGTGTCGTTAAAGTGATACCGCCGGAACCGGCATTGCCTGTTGCAGCCAGGAAAGAGAAGGAGGATGACAGCGACACCTCAAAATTATAAGCGATCGCATTGGTCAGCGGTGTCCACGTCAATTCGGGAAGGTACCAAACATCTGTGGCACCAGCAGCAGGACTGATGTGGCTGGTAGCGGCCAAAGGAGCCTCAATGACCAACACAAAAGGAGCGTCCTTAATAATGCTTCCACTGGTGCCCCTGACTGTAACATTATATGTGCCGTCAGCGGCATTCAAATTGGAAATGGTTAGGGTTGTGTTGCCGTTGGGGGCAACGGGATTGGTTGAAAAATTGGCAATGGCCCCCGGAGGCAGGTTGAGTACAGAAAAAGTTACGTTTTGGTTGAAGCCATTTACGGGCGTAACACTTGCGACTGTTTGTGCCTGACCGGTGTTGCACAAGCTCACTTGGGTGGGATTTAAGCCAACATTGAAGGTAGCAGGGTTGGCAACGATGGTAATATTGGCATTGTTGACATCAAAGAATACGTTGTTGGCGGCTTTTACCATGACACGTGCCGTAGTAGATGTGCCAAGAGGTACGTTGACCACTTCCGAACCATCGTTGGCCGTATTGCTGATGAGGGTAACAGGATAGGTAAGTCCACCATCATACGAAAGCAAGATGTTGACATTAGCACAGCTTACCGGAGCGTTGGTGGTGTTGGCCACATTCCAGGTAACGGTTGCCGTTTGACCTTCGGTCCATGAGGATGCCGTGTTTTGAGAGGTCACGGTAAAGGGGCCGATACCTACAACAGTGGAGACAGACATGTTTCTTTCATGAGTGCATCCAGCAATAGAATGGTAATCTCGTGCAGTAACTCTGAAGTTTAGTGTCCTTCCAATGGAAGGAATTACCTCCCAAGTATTACTAGTATTACCAGCCAAGATTGTACTTAATGAAGGAAAATATCTATGGGGTGTTGCTGTTGGATTAAAACTTCTAAATACAGGCGCAGTTGACATTGTAGAAGTTGGAGCAGTAGTAGAGGTTGCTGCATCGGTTTCTTCCCAGCAAAAAGTAATGGGATCTCCTTCAGGATCAGTTGCAGAAGCAGTAAGTATAAAAGGTGTTGAGACAGGAATGCTATAATTAGTAAGAGTTGAAACAACAGGAGCCTGGTTTGTAAAAGAAATTACAGTGTGACAAGAAACACCTTGTAATTTCGTTTTAATTTCAGCTAGACTTATTGCATGATAGTAAGCATCACTATTATTTTGAACATTATATGGGCTACATATCCCTGCATAGGCCATTATTGTAGTTCCGCTTCCTGGTTCAACCGCTGTTGCAGCATTAGCATTACCACCAGAACAAGAACCACTATTATTATTGCTAAACGTATGCCGTCCTCCCAATTGATGTCCCATTTCATGGGCAACATAGTCGATGGCAAAAGGGTCTCCAATTGGATCCGGTAATCCAGTAACACCTTTTGCCTTATTGTTGGTTGAGCATATAGCACCCAAATTGGCAACCCCGCCTCCACCCGTGCTAAAAACATGGCCCATATCATAGTTTGCACTACCTATTACATTATCACAATTTGTTTGGTTTTGAGTAAGCATGGCAAGACCATCATTGTTTGAATAAGGATCTGTGCTTGTATTGTAATAAAACAGACTGGAAGTATTGGAAACTAATATAAATCTAATAGTAACATCGTGTTCCAAAACACCGTTTACTCTATTCAATACTGTTACAACGGCAGACATAACCAAAGAAGACTGAGCAGAAGAAGTAGCACCGTGGTATATGGAATATTCTGCCGTTGTAGCAAGAGCAAGGCGGTATGATCTGAAAACACAATCTCCCACCCGGTCAACCCCCTCTTCTTGATGATGTCTTTCTTCATCTTCTTCCTCAAAAAATTCGCAAGACCAGTTGTTCTTATTTTCAATATCCTTCTTATAATAAACGACTTTATGGGTTTTATCCCCCCGCTGGAAGTGGTCGACGTAAGAGTTGCCGGATTCTGCTGTAATTACAGCCCTAAAACCGTAATCGGTATAGTCTGCTCTGATTCGTTTGTGGGGGTCGGTAACCGATACGCCTTGAAAAGTGCGGATGTGAGGATACTGGGCGGCCAAAGGGGCTTCCATCATATCGTATTGCACCATTTTATACTGATCAAAGCTACCATCTGCAGAAGGAACGGTAATCACGGCATTGCTTTGGGCCGGTCTTACGTCGGACTCGTGCGGTGCAGACCATAAAATATCTTTCATTCCCGCATCGTCCAGCGAATAAGTTTTATAAATAAAGGGCTGGATGTCTCTAATTCCGGTTGAGCTTATGGTGGAAGGGGTTCGGGGGGTCCAGTTTTGAGCCAAAATGGCAAAAGAAATCAGCACAAAGCATGCTGACAAGGGAGCCTTAAAATTCATTTTTCTGCAGAAATTTGTAATAAGACGCGAAAATAGCAATAATGTACTATTGTTTTAACAAACAATTGTCTTCAAACCCCTATTTATCAGTCCCAAAAAGTCGGTTTTACGACGCTCTGTTTTTGCGGGCCTGAATAAAGCTTTGAATAAAATAATAAAGGGCCACAGCATTGGTAATCACCATGAGGGCAACCCTGAACAAAGGAAGGCTTTCTCCTTTGGAGATGGCAGAGGGAAGGGGTTTGATAACCAGAGAAATGAAAGCCAGCAGGGTAACCACTACGGCTATGTGAGCTTGCGCTTTTTGTTCGTGTTTTACGCCCTGGCTCATCACTACCAGGATAACACCCAAAAACACAGGAATCAGCGATGTAGGAGACGGGTTGGCAGAAGATAAATAGGCCCATGCGCCCATTACGATCATAACTACAGCGTTGGTTAAGTTGGCAATATGTGTATTCATTGTTTTATGGTTTTACAAGTAACAAGGTCAATGCAAAAGAGTTTTACGGCAGTCAGGCCAAAATGTTTTCAATGGCCGAAAGCGCTGCAGCATCGAATTGGGTATTTTGAAGGGTTTGCAGGTTGTGGTTCAGCTGTTCCACACTGCTGGCACCGATTAAAACTGTAGTAATGTTCTGGTGGCGAAGAATCCAGGCAAGGGCCAGCTGAGAAATAGACTGCCCCCGCTGGTCGGCAATGGTTTTGAGTTGGATAACGCGGCTGATTTTGTCATCAGAGACATCTTCTTTCTGCAAAAAACCATGGCTCTTGGCCGCCCTCGAATTGTCGGGTATGCCGGAGAGATAACGGTCAGTAAGTAGTCCCTGGGCCAGTGGAGAATAGGGAATACACCCTACACCTCTTTCTTTCAACAAATCCAATAAGCCGTTTTCTGCATCTCTTACAAACATGGAATATTTGGGTTGATGGATCAGACATTTAATTCCCAGTTGATCCAGGATATCGAGAGCCTTTAGGGTTTGGGTTGCGTCGTAGTTTGATAAACCCACGTACAGGGCTTTACCCGAGGATAAGGCTGAAGCGAGCGCCCCCATAGTTTCCTCCATGGGTGTATCGGGGTCGGGTCTGTGAGAATAGAAGATATCAACATAGTCGAGTTTCATCCTTTTCAGGCTTTGGTCCAGGCTGCTCAGCAAATATTTGCGACTACCCCATTCGCCGTACGGCCCGTTCCACATATGATAACCCGCTTTGGTTGAAATAACCAATTCATCTCTGAGGTAGCCCCCAAAATCTTTTTTGAGGATGCGGCCGAAATTTTCTTCTGCACTGCCCGGAGGAGGGCCATAATTGTTGGCCAGATCAAAATGGGTGATGCCATTGTCGAAAGCGTGTCTTACCATGGCACGCCCGTTTTCAAAAACATCTACACCACCGAAATTGTGCCAAAGGCCCAATGAAATTTCGGGCAACAACAGTCCGCTGTTTCCGCAACGGCGGTAAGCCATTTTCTGGTATCTGGATTTATCCGGCTGAAACATAGAGTAAAAAATTAAATTGTGAAAAAGCCATTTTCATATATACACGTACCATCTGCGAGGATACGACCCTTGTCCATTCGGGCAATCATATCCCAGTGGACAGTACTTTCGTTTTTGCCTCCGGTCTGCTTGTAGCTTTGACCTACTGCCATATGGATGGTACCTCCTATTTTTTCATCAAAGAGTATGTTTTTGGTAGCTTGCTGTATAGAGTAATTGGTACCGATGGCCACTTCACCAAAGCGGCGCGCTCCGTCAATTTGCATGATTTTATCAAGAATCTCTTTGCCTTTTTCTGCTTGCCAGTCAACGATAAAGCCATCCTTTACTTCAAGGCGAATACCTTCAACCTCACGCCCCTGGTATACTGAGGGCACATCAAAAAACACATGACCATTGATGCTATCCTCTACCGCCCCGGTATAAACCTCGCCGGAAGGCATGTTGGCTTTGCCATCTGAATTGATCCAAATTCTATCCTCAACCGAGAAGCGGATGTTTGTTTTTTCATTGATATAGTTCAGCTCATGGCAAGTATTGAGGTAGTCGACAATGTGTTGCTGGTCTTCACCCAACTTCTTCCATGCCTGGTAAGCGTCCTCCTCATTGAGTTTGCAGGCCCGAAAAACAAAATCGGTATAAGCTTCCAGCGACATGCCGGCGTCGTTGGCAGCTGCCTGCGTGGGAAATTGACATAAGCACCTTTTCAGAGAGCCGTTACCGGTGCGTTCGAAATATATCTTATTCAGGTTGGCACCGGCAGCCAGTTTTCTCTTTTGCTTTTCCGGGTCGTAGTCCATTTCTTCCCTTGTATTATATGGGGCCCGAACTACGAGGTAGGCATCAAAGTTTTCGATAGCCAGTGTATGAAAAGGCGATGTTTTGTCGAAAAGAGAATCGGCAGCATGTTGCATAAAAATGGGTCCCATGCCTTCGAAAGAAAAAGAAAATTCGACTTGAGCCCCTATTTTACAAGCCTCTTTATAAATCTCTCTGGCCAGGGGCTCCGCCAAAAAAGTAGTAGACACAAGCAGGCGTTCACCTTCTTTGAGTGAAAGACAGTAATGTAAGAGCAGATGAGCGTATTTATTCCACATAGTTTTCAAATTCCTGGTCCCATCCCTTGGGCCTGTAGGGGTATCGGATGGTGTATTGTATTTCAATCATGTTGCGCAACATTTCCCGCAGTTCGTTGATGTTCTCTTTGGTTACCGCAGAGATAAAAATATTCTCGTGCTCGAAGCTGTTTTTTAGGTTGGTCTTTAATTCCTCCATGATTTCTTTTTGCGTCTGTTCATCGAGGTATTTGTCGAAGTTTTTTTCGCGATACAGATCCACTTTATTAAAAATCAGCAGGGTGGGTTTGTTGTCAGCTTTGAGCTCCTTCAGGGTGTTGTGTACCGTGCGTATATGGTCCATGTATTGCGGGTGGGCCAGATCTACTACGTGCAGGAGGATATCGCTTTCCACCACTTCATCGAGGGTGCTTTTAAAACTTTCGATGAGGTGATGGGGAAGTTTGCGTATAAACCCCACTGTATCCGAAAGTAAGAAAGGCATGCTGCCAAGCACTACTTTTCTAACCGTAGTGTCGAGTGTGGCAAACAGTTTATTTTCCGCCAGCACTTCTGACTTGCTGAGCAGGTTCATCAGGGTAGATTTGCCAACGTTGGTATAACCGACCAGGGCAACGCGGATGAGTTCTCCGCGCGTTTTTCTCTGTGTCTGGGCTTGTTTGTCGATTTTGGCCAACCGATCTTTCAGCAAGGCAATTTTATCGCGTACAATACGGCGGTCAGTTTCAATTTCCTGCTCTCCGGGACCTCTCATTCCAATACCCCCCTTTTGTCTTTCGAGGTGGGTCCACATACCGCGGAGGCGAGGGAGGAGATATTGTGTTTGTGCCAGTTCCACCTGGGTTTTAGCCTGAGCCGTCTGGGCTCTGGAAGCAAAAATATCGAGGATGAGGGTACTGCGATCCACAATTTTGACCTTCAGGTTTTCCTCCAGGATATTGATTTGTTTTCCGGAAAGGTCATCGTCAAAAATAGCCAGGGTGATTTCGGGGTGAGATTCAATGTAAGCCGCAATTTCTTCCATTTTGCCCTTACCGATAAAGGTCCTGGGGTCGGGGTTTTGTTTTTGGATGAAGACCTTGAGTGTTTCCGCTCCCGCTGTTTGGGCAAGAAACTCCAATTCATCCAGATACTCCCTTACAAGTGTTTCTGTTTGCTCCTGTGTGACCAGGCCGACCAGCACACAATATTCTTGCTCTACCGGCAGTCCGGATTTTGGTTTTTTATTGAGGTCCCATTGCTGACTCATACAGTGTCTTAAATTCCCGATCAAAAGTATTAAATTTTGACCATACACTTTTCCCTTAGTTGCCGACAAATAAAATTGGGAAATCATTTGTTTGTACCTAACTATAATATGCTTATTATTACAGCCATATTAAAAGAGGGCATGTCCTCGATTTCAAACAAAACAAATTAATTAACATGAGAAAAGCACTTTTATTCCTGAGCGTGTGTTTTGCCCTTTCTTTTACCTATGTTGTTGTAGACCAGGTGTATGTTTGGGAAGCTTATGCGTTGGAAGTAACGGTACCGGACGATTTTAAGGTTGTAAAAAACACGAATGAAGAATTTGAGATGAAAGGTGATGCCATGGGCATGTATATGTACCTTTTTGAACAGGATATAACTGTTGAACAAATGGACGATGCCGTGGTGGAAGCAGCCATCGCCATGGAAATGGGAGAAGTGGATGCCGCACAAGTTATACAGGGGGATGGACTTGATGGGTTTTATGTAGAAGGATTTAAAGATGGAGCAAGGGTTATGTTGGCTGGCATGATTGACCCTAAAAGCCAAACCAATTTCATGATGGTTATAACATTTTATGACGATGATGATGTAGCAGAAACAGACGCGATAGGTATTATCAACAGCATAAGATCACTTAAATAATAAGCAGCATCCGGAAGATAAACATTTGGGCATAAACAAAAGCTAAAAGAAAAGGGGAGAATTGCCCGGGATTCTCCCCCCGTTCATGGAATTGTGAATGAGTACTGAGCAGGTACATCATTGGGGGTATGATGTATGATTCAAAGAGCCTGCCAAATTCAAAATAAAAGGATATCATTTTTTCAAGTTTGTAATATTTAATTTTTTTGATGCGAAGTCGTTGTTGTTTTATACATTAGGTGTGTAAAACGAAAGAGATGTACCAAAAAATTAGCATTTTGATCATAGTGGTCGTGAATGGCCTATGTTACGGACAGGGTGGAGATGCCTGGAAAGTGGTGGCCAACAACATTGACCCCAATCATTATTATGGTGTAACATTGGCCAATGGCGTAACCGGCATTGTTTCTTCCGCAGAAGCGCTGAAGGTAAAAGATGTGGTTTTAAACGGGGCCTATGATTACTATCAAAGAGGGCGTGTTTCCAACATACTCAAGGGGTTCAACCATCTCAACATGAACCTTGACATCAATGGTCAGCGTGTAGGACCAAAAGAAATTCAGCATTATACCCAGACCCTTGACATGGAAAAGGCTCAACTCATAACGGATTTTTCTATTGGAGATAAGGCTACGGTCAGCTCAACCATGATGGCATTGAGGCATTTGCCCTATACTGCTATGACAACCCTCACGATAACGGCTCAAAAAGACATAACGATTACTCCTATGAGTGTGATTGAAGCACCGGTACACCTGACCGATGTTCGCAATTATTACGCAGAAATTGACCGGCCCCATGCATTGATCCGATTGCTTACATCGGTGGGAAAAAGTCCATCCGGAAAGCTGAGAGTAGCGGCCAGCAATTCTTTTATATTTGAAGAAGATCATGGCAAAGAGCCGACGGTTATTCACGAAGACTGGGATTACAACATGCACCTGGCCAAGTTTTCCAAAAAACTTAAAAAGGGAGAGCAATATACCTTTTCGGTGGTGGCCTCCAGTTGTGCAAGCAATCAGTATGACGATCCCCACAACGAAGCAGAGCGCCTTACCATTTTTGCAGCTCTAGAAGGAAGAGAACGGTTGCTGAAAAGACACCTGGAAGCCTGGAAAGAAATATGGAAAAGCAATGTAACGGTAGAAGGAAGTGTAGATGTGACAAGAGACATTCGATTTGCCTTATATCATCTCTATTCCTTTTCGAGAGAGGGAACGGCGTACAGCCTGAGTCCGATGGGACTTTCGGGTCTTGGCTACAATGGGCATGTATTTTGGGACACAGAACTCTGGATGTACCCTCCTATGTTGCTGATGCAGCCGGAAATGGCCAGGTCATTTCTTGAATACCGATATCAGAGGTTAGAAGCGGCTAAAAAGAATGCTTTTTCTCATGGCTATAAAGGGGCGATGTTTCCCTGGGAGTCATCGGCAGAGGGAAGTGAAGACACACCGGTTTGGGCGCTCACAGGCCCATTTCAGCACCATATAACGGGTTGTGTAGGCTGGGCATTTTGGAAATATTATCAGGTAACACGCGATAAAACCTGGCTAAAAGACAGGGGGTGGCCTGTGTTGAAAGAGGTTGCCGATTTCTGGGCCAGCAGGGTAGAGAGAAACGGCCCCGGCCGGTACGATATCAACAACGTAATTGGTGCCAACGAATGGCAGGAAAATATAGACAACAATGCCTTTACCAATGGAATGGCCATCACCGCCCTACGATATGCTGTGGAAGCAGCAAAGGAGTTGGGAATAACGCCCGATCCGGATTGGAGCCATGTAGCAGACAACATACCCATTCTCACGTTTCCTGATGGAACTACCAAAGAAAACGCAAGTTATGATGGTGTTGAAATCAAGCAAGCCGATGCCAATTTATTGGCTTATCCGCTGGAAATAGTGACTGACCCCGCCAGAATCGGTCAGGATCTGCAATATTACCTGCCGCGGTATTCCAAGGAAGGGCCGGCCATGGGAGCCGCCATTCTAGCTGTATTGTATAGCAGGCTGGGTGACTACAACAAAGCTGCTGAAATATTTTCTTCGAGTTATAAACCCAATGAAGTACCTCCTTTTGGTGTGATTTCTGAAACGGCAGGAGGTACTAATCCCTACTTTGCAACGGGAGCGGGAGGTATGCTCCAGGCGGTTTTGAATGGTTTTGGGGGCTTGAGCATCACCCCACAAGGGGTCGTTCAAAAGCCGGGTAGCCTGCCTAAGGGATGGAAAAAAATGACCATCACCGGAGTAGGCGTAGATGAAAAGACATTCGAAGTTAAAGAGTGATGCTTGACAGCAATACAAATGCCCTCATGTGGCTACCAAGCTTTTCATAAGTTTGGATCCCCATAGCCTAATGGGGTAAAAAAAAGGGGGCAACTTTCGTCGCCCCCGTGAAGGTTAGTATCCTTCGTTTTGTTTTAAGTTTGGATTTGCCCCAAGGTCCGCTGAAGGTATGGGGTACATATTATATTTGTTGGATACGGTTTTTCCTTCTTTGACACCGCCTTTCCACTGCCAAAGGTAAGTACCGTCTGCAAATTGACCAAATCTCACCAGGTCTGTTCTTCTGTGACCTTCCCAGTAGAGTTCTCTTGCCCTTTCGTCCAAAATAAAGTCGAGGGTCAGATCATTGAGAGAGAGATTACCCACTTTACCGGAGTAGGCTCGTTCTCTTACCGCATTGACGTAAGCAACGGCCTGGTTTTTATCTCCATTGCCCCTGAGAATGGCTTCTGCGGCCATCAAATAAACATCTGCCAGACGGAACATGGGGAAGTCGGTATCCGGAAAATCAGAGTCTTTACCGGGTGCTCCTGTGGAAGTAATGTTTTTGAACTTGTTGACAGCGATACCATCTGTAAAGACAGAGAGGTCGTTGATATCTATATTCTGTCCTGTGGTGTAGAACATAGGTCTTCTGTCAAATCCTGTAAGTTTATCCTGGTAGGTATAATCCGGTTTGTCAACATCCAGGAACAGTTCGTGTCCACCGGGCTTGCCTACCACAATGGCAGTTCCGTTTAAGGTAAGAATGGCATTTCCGTTGTTGTCTCCAAGGGTTTCTCCGCGGTTGTTTTTAAATACAAAGCTACCGGCGCCGAGGTCGAGCGTAGCTTTCATAGTTTTGGTTTTTGTATCCCAGCTCATGGCCACATCATTTCCTCCCGTTGCAGTACCGGAAACAAACCACTGTGTTTTTTCAATGGTGTACTTTTTGGTTTTATTGTCTACACGGATATAATATAAGCCCGCCTCTGGAACCACAATTTTGGCACCACCCGTTTCCAGGGTGCCGTCAGCATTGTTGTCACCCAATTTGGGGGCTGTATTGGAAGATATGGTTGTAAAATACAGTTCTGTGTTTGGGGTAGCAAAATACAGGTGTCCTTCGTAAATATTGCTGTTTTTTACCCCTTCGGAAAGAGAGTTGTCTGTATCTGTAGCATCGAAATTCTGGTGAGAGCCGGGCACATACATTTTTTTGTATTTAACGGTTTCTCCGGGGTTAAATTCTGTGACAACACCGGTGAGATCGGCAGGGAATTTTTCGACCAGCTGTCTGGTGGTACGGGAACCGCCCCAACCACTGGCAACACCGGAAGCTGCAGGATTCATCGATCCACCGATACCCGCTCTTATGATAAAGGTGGTGCCCCCCCAGGTGCGGGTATTGATGCCATCATAAGTGACCGGAAAGATGATTTCCGGAGACAGGTGGTTGTCTGCCAAAAAAATGTTTTTGTAATTGGGATCCAGGGTATAACCCGAGGCAATGACCTTTTGGCACACTGCGGTACACTCAGTATACTTTTTTTGACCGGCGTACACTTCATAATTGAGGTATAGTTTGGCAAGCAGGGTCCAGGCAGCAGCCTTATCAGCTCTGCCATATTCATTGGCCTTTGGATCTGCAAGGTCGGCTTCGATGGCCAACAATTCTGATTCTATGTATTTGGCGAGGTCAACACCATTGGTCTGTGTAGGAAAGAAGGAACCTACTTTGTCGTTTTCAGTCACAAAAGGTACGTTTCTAAAAAGATCCAATGCATGCCAGTAGCTCAGTGCTCTCAGGAATCGAGCCTCTGCCCTGAATTTTTTAACTTCCGCTTTTAGTGCATCGTCTGCACCTCTTTCTGTCAATTTTTCTTCCGTTGTTTCGCGAATAAATTCATTGCAAAGAGAGATTTGGTAAAATATTCTGCTGTAAAAAGCGTAGATAAAACCGTCTGTTTCTGTCCATGTTTGGTTGTGGAAGTCTTTGATGGTTTGGTCATTCCATCCGATTACTGCTTCATCGGTAGAAAGTTCCTGGTGGTACCAGTATCCTCTGAGGTACTGTCCGAAACCCTCGTCGATGCCCTCAATATCGGGTTGACCGGCAGCACCCTGTTGACCGGAAACTGCATATCCCGCATATACTTTGGCCAACACTTTTTTATAGGAAGAGGCATCTTTGTAAACTGCTTCTGCCGTTAAAATGTCTTTATCCAGCGGCACGGTATTAAGATCATTGAAGCAGGAACTGAAGCCCACTCCTAAAATTATCATCAGGCTTAAAATCGAAGATTTATTCATGATTTGTGGCTTTTCAAGAATTAAAAATTAACCGATACTCCACCGAGGAAGGTTCTTGGTCTTGGATAAATATTGTTGTCAATGCCGTTTCCGATTTCAGGATCCAGACCATCATAATTGGTAATTACAATGGGGTTTTGCACCGTGGTATAAATGCGCAAACCTTTGAATACATTGGGGAAATTGTAGGCAAGGGTGATGTGATCAAAACGGAAGAACGACGCGTCCTTTACATAGTGATCACTAAAGGTAAGGGCACTTTGATTGACAACATTGAGGTCCAGAGCCGACTGGTGGATGTTCCATAAAACACCGTTGGAAGCAACAGCTCTTGCCTGGTAACCCATATCGGTTTGTACGTTGTTGTACACATAGTTGCCCAGATTGGCACGACCGGCAAAACTCAAATCAAAATTTTTAATGTGGATTGAACCGGTAAGTCCTGCTGTCAGATAAGGGTTGGGGCTTTTAAAGTGATAAAAGTCAGAGCTGTTTACTACTCCATCTTTGTTTACATCTTCAAATTGTCCCTCCAGGATATTGCCGTTTTCATCGTACAGTTGTTTGTACACATAAAAAGAGCTTGGAGCATAGCCTACTGAATGGATCTGAATGTTGGAACCAACACCTCCGGCGATACCTCCTGTAGCAACCCCTTTGTAGGTAGGGTCATCTACTTTGGTCAACTTGGTAATTTTGGGAACATTGTGTGTAACGTTGACAGAAAGATCCAACCATGAAGTCGGTGTAGTGTTGAGCACCAACTCAATACCCTTATTTTCC
>CALJKQ010000091.1 GCA_937973565.1 uncultured Saprospiraceae bacterium
CCCTTGCCAGATTATCTGCCATAAAAACAGTCAGTGTATTGTTGTCGAAGCTTGCCAGCAGGGGTTGATCCTGCGTTTGACTTTTCAATGCATACTTCAGCTGTTGAGGACCCACTGATGTGATTTCTTCGACAATGCCGGATGAAGCAAAATTTTTAACTTCTGTCTGGGTAAGTCTGAGTCTGATAGAGTTTCCTTTGATACGCAGTTTCATTGGTAATTTGGATTAGGTCACAAATGTAAGATAATGGTGGAAAAAAATTACCCACCATCAGGACTTTAGTAGGAAAATCGGGCTTCATGGGTGTACACATTCATTCCGGAGTTGCGTGTGAAGCCTGTAAGTGTAATATTGGCTGCTTCTGCGGTTTCAATGGCAAGGCTGCTGGGTGCACCCACCGCGCAAACTATGGGTATGCCGGTAATGGCTGCTTTCTGTATCAATTCAAAGCTGCTCCTGCCGCTTAAAACCAGGATCGATTTGGCAACATTTACACTACCTGTATGCTGGAATATGTAGCCTGAGAGTTTGTCCATGGCATTGTGTCTGCCTACATCTTCTGCAATATGAATCAATTTTCCGTCGCTATCAAACAATGCAGCGGCATGAAGTCCACCGGTAGCAGCAAAATTGGGTTGATTTTCCCTAATCTTATCAGGCAGTCCCAACAAGAAATGAATGTCCACCAATGCTGGGAGCAAGGGTAGGTGTGGAATGCCTACGTTTTGGAGGGCTTCAATGGACGCTTTACCACATAGCCCACAGCTGCTGGTCGTATAAAAATTTCGCTCCAGACTAAACGTATGAAGGTTTACTTCAGGGTGTAAATGGACGGTTATGATATTGGGATTCAACTCTCCTCGGTGAAAGGTCTGAAAGGCATGTTTGACTACGTCTTCGTTTTTTCTAATGATTCCTTCATTCTTCAAAAAGCCAAGGGCGAGGTGAACATCATCACCCGGTGTGCGCATAGTAATCGAAACAGATTTCTTTTGGCGGTCTTCCACAGGACCATAGACTACTCTTATTTCAAGCGGTTCTTCAACAGAGACTTTGTCTTCAAAACGCCTACTTTCTGATAACCCAAACTTAAGGATATTTACTTTTTTAACGGGCTCCATTTTGGTGAATTGTGAGGTTGAGAAACGCTTCCGGGGTATCGATGCTTTTAATCCTGTTCGGTAGGGTAGGCTTTAAAACTTTGTGAGGGATGGTTTTAAGAAAATGGCGCAATGATCGGTTTCCTTCCCGATACCACGCTTCCATCAATGGTAAACACGATTCATGATAAAAACAAAGCAATGGGTCGGCAAAACTGGCACTTTCATCTTCATAGCAAACGGCGAGATATGAATCATCTACGGCCATCAGTCTCATGAGGTCAACCAAATGCAAGAGGGGATAGTCACAACCACAAACCAGCAAATGTCCTTTATTTTTTCTGAAAGCAGACAATACCCCTGCTGCCGGTCCCTGGTCAGGTGCATCGTCTTCGATCAATTGATAAGTTTCAGAAACAGGGATTTCCAAAGCACCGTTGGCAATAAAGATTTTTGCAGTAATATTTTTAAATAGGTTCGCAGTTACCTGATATTGTGGTTGGTTCCCATGGTATTGCAAAAGGGCTTTGGGTTGTCCCATTCTCGAGCTTTGGCCACCACAAAGAATAACCGCTGCGGTTTGGGTACATCTGATTAAAGTATCCGGATTTATCATGCATGCGGGTTCTCCATATTTTAATGAAAACGCTGTTGTTAAAGAATTCCTTACTACAATCAAAATAGCGGCTGAACCGGATTTTTCATTTCCATATATACAATCACTCAAAGCAGGCTCAAATCCTTCTCCTCTCATTTCAAGCGGCCCCAATTCATCAACAACCATCCAATGAGGCACTCCTGGAGCACGGTTTTTTAATGCATCTTTGCCCTTTTCAAAACCGGAGGACAAAAATTGAAATTGGCCAATCGAAACCACCTGCTGCGAATCGGGAGTTGCCACCTCGAAAGCATGTTTTTCTCTGTCCTGCAAGGTGATGAGTATCCTGATATTTTCTTCATCGGGCGTTAAAAAGCCATCCAACGGAGCTTTGTCAGCAACGAAATGGGCTAGCGCTGTGGTCTTGCCAGACCTGGTGGGACCGGTAAGGAGGATTACGTTGTGAAGTTTATCTTTCATGGCTCTTTAACGAAAAGACGAGCATGCCCAAAATAAAAAACGTAAGTGCCTTGTATCCTTGATAGTGGTGAGTTGCGAGGCGATAGTTTTCCATCATACGCTGCTGATAGGTGGGCAACTTAGCCAGTACCTCAGCTATGCTGTGCTGGTATGGACTGTCTTTTACCAAATACCTTAAGACAGCCCATTTTATAAGAGGACCTACAACAAATGTAAGGATTAAGGTAACAACTATCACCCTGGTCACCAGTAGGGTAAGATTGATTTTGTCATCTACCGGTAAAAGGTAATTGAGCCCTAAAATACTTATGCCGATCATTCCATAAATAAACCACCATTTTCTTTTTTTGTTAATGGTTAAATCGGTCTCATCTCTATTGTGCTGTGATGCAATCTCTGTAAATGCATCGATTTTTTTTGGCAAAGTCGGAATGTACCATGCGAGGAAAATGCCCACTGCCAAATGGGCAACAGCATAGATCAAAAAAACCGTCATAACCAAAGAAGTGGATAGATCAAAGCCCAGGCTTTGTGCTATTTGCATGGCTGCTTTATCTATTGCTTTAAAGAAATCAGTGCCAAAAACGAGGACAGCAATGAGAATTTTTTGCAGGGCAGATTCCAATAAACACAAAACGGTAAAAAAAGCGATTTTTATTTTGAATTGATTTTTTCGGTAATACAGCCAATAACCTAAAAGTCCTTGAAAGGCCACAGCCACATACGCTTGCCAGGGTGAGTGGGGACTCACAATCAGCTTCACAGCCAATACAATAGAAAGTGCTTTAAGAATTTCTTTTGGGCTGTCGCTGTACCAGGCCAATAAGCTGATGGCAATAACGGCAAAGCCACCCACAAAAATACCGGTTAAGGGAAGGTGAAGAGCATGCAGCAAGCCTCCTATGCCACTCTCTGCCAATGCCCAGAGAACGATGAGTCCGTTGGTGTCGTATTTTTGGTGATTCACAGCTACAAAGATAATAGCTATCTTGTGCCCGACTTCATTTTTTTAAGCAACAAAAAAGCGTTATGCAGGAAAATATTGACTTGGTGAATAGCTTTTATGAAGCTTTTTCCAACAAGGATGGGCATAAGATGGCAGATATGTATGCCGATGATGCCACCTTTGAAGACAGTGTTTTCGGCTACCTTACCTCAATGCAAACGAAAGCGATGTGGAAGATGCTCACTTCCAGAAGTCAGGACCTGAAAATCAGCTGGAGTCCACCGGTTGAAAAAAATGGACTGGTAGAAACGACATGGACAGCCCGATACAGCTTTGGTCCCTCGAAAAGAAAGGTGGTCAATATAATAGAAGCCAAAATCACGATTGCGAATGGAAAAATAACCCAACACAAAGATCGGTTCTCCTTTTACCGATGGTCGCGACAGGCTTTGGGACCCGTGGGTTGGCTGCTTGGCTGGACGCCTTATTTACAGGCTAAAGTTCAAAAATCCGCTTTAAAAGGACTCAAAGATTATATGTCAAAAGAGTCGGTTTAGTGAGGGGCAGTCACCTGGTCCTTGACCTCATTGATAATTTCTTCCAGTTGCAATTTGTATTCAGCATTTGTTATGCCACCTGCCTCCGTAAAATTGGCGTTGAAAGAAGGAAGAGAGAATTTATTAATTACCACTCCGCCATTGAAGGGAATTCTGGCAGTTGCCATTTCCAGCACAGATGAGCCGCCTCGGGCTCCTGTAGAAGTAGCCATTACCAGCATAGGTTTTCCATTCCACAATTTTCTGCCGGGTATACGTGACACCCAATCCATAATATTTTTAAATGCAGCGCTATAGGCACCATTGTGCTCGGCCAAAGAGCAAATGATCAGGTCTGCATCATCGATGTGGGCAGCAAAACGATGGGCTGCATCGGGAATGCCTTCTTTCTCCCGGTCGCTGCTGAAAATAGGCATCTCAAAATCGTTTAAATCGACCAAACTGACAGTTTCTTTTTCAAAAGACTTCAATACATAAGATACCAGCTTTTTATTGATAGAGACGCTGCTATTGCTACCTGCGAATGCGAAAATTTTCATTTTAGAACGATTCCTTTTTTATTTGGCATATTAACGGAATGAACTCAACTTTGTTCAAAAGCACTATCTTTGAAAGGTGTAATAATATGAATTTGCCGTTCCAAAATAAGATCAATTTACCTCAAAGCCTATGGTTATTGGTCTATTCAGTACTTGTATTATTTTCGCTGGACCATATTTTTTTTTGGGACACCGTCCAACTGGCTTCCAAACAAGCACATTTCTTTTATGAAAATGGCTTCCGGAACCCGATTTTGCCACAGGAGATCGACAGTGGTCACCCTCCTTTTTTTGGATGGATGCTGGCACTCAGTTGGATTTGTTTTGGAAAGAGCCTGGCCGTTTCTCACCTGTTTATGTTGCCCTGGGTTGGGTGTATGGTTATCTTTGTGCATAAAGTCGCCGATGATTTTCTGGGCAAAACCTGGGGTATGTGGGGGGCAGGACTTATTCTTCTGGATCCCACTTTAATGGCCCAATCCAGTTTGGTTTCACCGGATGTACTGGTGGTGGCAGGTTTCTTGATCGGTTTGCATGGCATAATGAATGAAAAGAAATATGCAGTGCTTATTGGAGCTTTGCTTTGTGCTTTGATCTCCAACAGGGGCGCCATGATCGTTGTAGCCCTCATGGTGTGGCAATGGTTTTTGCTCTATCGAAAAAATCCGGGTAACTCCCACTTCATAAAAAGTACACTGCCTTTCCTTCCTGCACTATTTATTTTTGGCAGTTTTCAACTATGGCATTTCTGGAAAACCGGATGGATAGGGTATCACGATCAATCACCTTGGGCCCCAAGTTTCGACAGGGTTTCACCAATTATAATGTTGAAAAACTTTTTGCTTGTGGCTTGGAGAATGGCTGATTTTGGCCGGTGGATAGTGGGTCTGGGTATCATCATCATTGCATTAATGAAGGGTATTTCGATTATTAGGTCGAAAGAATCACATCATTTGCTATCGTTGGGTATGGTATTGTCAATGGTATTACTTCCTTCGATGATTATTCACGCAGGTTTAACCGGGCACAGGTATCTTTTGCCTTTGATTATTTTAATGAATTTATTGGTCATGAGATGGATAAGCTCTTATCTGACAAAAAAATGGGCAAAGATTGTAACCTTGGTTTTGGCGATATCTCTTATCACCGGTAATCTTTGGATCTATCCTCGTGGTGTTGCCCAGGGCTGGGACAGCAGTATGGCGCATTGGCCTTATTTTCAATTACACGCGTCCATGAACCGGTATTTAAGTATAAATGGTATAAAGATATCAGATGTGGGATGTTCATTTCCCAATACGGCCTATCAAAAATATCTGGACTTGTCGGCGTCTATTCAAAAACATGCAGATAAGGATCTAAACACGAATCCCTATTTTTTGTATTCCAATATTTTCAATGACATTACCCAGCAGGAATACAACTTGCTGGATCGCAATTATAGGCCGGTACATAGGCTGAACAAAGGAGGAATAGAAATGGTGTTGTATCAAAAAAAATAAAGGTAAAAAAAAAGAGGGATGTCCCTCTTTTTTTACATGTACGTTGGCATTAAATGAACAACATGTGTGTTCCGATGCCGGATCCTTGCTTGTAAAAGTCTCCTACCGTAATAATGCCGCCTATATCATCATACATGTCTTCTTTTTTATAATGGAACATGTCCATAGCCAGCTTGCATGCCCACAGTTTTACGCCGGAGGCCACCATGATGTCCAAAAACTCATGTACATCGGGCATGTCAATTTTTTCCATTTCTTTTTTCATCATCATTGTTGCCAGACTCTCCATTCCGGGTAATCCCCCGAGCATAGTAGGCATGTGCATAGCAGGATTTCCTACCGTGGCAATGTGAAGATGTTCCAGTTTTTGTTTGTGGATGGCTTCGAGACCAAAGAAAGTAAAAAAGATTTCTGCTTCAATACCCTCCATTCTTGCTCCATTGGCAAGCACAAAGGCAGCATAAACATTTTCTAACGTGGCTTTGGATAGAATGATCATCATCTTTCTGATTTCGCCGTGATATTCGTTCATGATATTATTTTTTAGGCTTTAGGTAATAGGTGGTTTATGATCAAATACAACTTGCCGGCTTTGGAATTCCTGCAATTTTTGTAGAAGTTTTTAATGGACCCTGTGGAAAGAGCTGGTAGAACTCCTTGATGTCAAGAACATTGCTTTTTCCAATTTTTCGGATGCTGAGAGCCACGTTGTTTTTATGTTCGTTTTGCAAATAGGCGATTACTTCCCAGTGTCGGGGAGTCATGGTAATATTGTTTTCAGCAGCAATGGCTTCTCCTACCTCTTTGGTCCACTGTGAAAAATCGGTGAGATAACCTTCATCGTTTACGCTGATCATTTTGCCTGCAATTTCTTTTTCCATTATAAAAAGTTTTAAAGGTGATTAATTGAAGTTTTTACCTGCTTCTTCCATGTGACTGGACACGAAGGGTATGTGGGTTCCTTTGAGTAGCATATTCCAGTAAATCCATCTGAATGCCAGTTTTCCCATGTGGTTGATTCTGCTCTCTTTCATCAGTCTCAATGGTCCTACTCCGGGAAATGGAAATGTACCCTCAACTGGTTCATGGGTATAATTAAAATCTATCAACAGTGCTTTTCCACCTCCTGTCTCAATAAAACAGTTGGCATGTCCGTCGAATTCTTCAGACAGTGGCTCTCCTTTGATATAATGTTTGATATTCTCTGTTAGTATTTCGGCTTCAAAGTGAGCCACAGATCCTGCTTTTGAAGCGGGTACATTGGATGCATCACCCAACACAAAGATATTGTCATAGTTCATGGCTTGCAGTGTGGCTTTGTGGGTAGGTATAAAATTGAGATCATCTCCCATGCCTGAGCGGGCAATAACCTCGTCCCCTTTATTGGTAGGGACGGTAACCAGGAGATCAAACGGAATTTCTCTGCCTCCATAGTCAATAATGACTTTTCGTTCATTGTCGACAGATTCAATGGCAAAGTCGGCTTCTATATGGATGTTTTTCTCTTCAAGTAAGTGATCAAGGGCAGCCGTTGCCTTTGGTTTGGTAAATGCACCACTCAGTGGGGTTACAAAGGTGAGTTCAACTTTGTCCCGAATATTTTTATGTTTGAAGAAGGAGTCAGCCAGGAATGCAAATTCCAACGGGGCAACCGGACATTTGATGGGCATTTCAGTGATGTGTACCAGCATTTTTCCGCCTTGCCATTCGCGCAATTTGTTCCTCAAAGCCAATGCGCCTTCAAAAGTATAAAAGTCAAAAACGCTTTGCTGCCACTCTGCACCTTTCATGCCATCGATTTCTTCAGGGGCAATCTTGGCACCGGTAGCTATGATGAGAATATCGTACGATATTTCGCTTCCATCCTGCATTTTCACCACATTTTCTTTAGGCAGGATTATGTCTATTTGCCCTTTAATAAGATTGACGTCTTTTGGAATAAAATCTTCGATTTTTTTAATGATATCATCCGGGGTATAAATGTCAAAGGGTAAGAATAAATATCCCGGCTGATAGTGATGCTCTTCTTTTTCGTCAATGATGTCAATCTGCCAATCCTTTTTATCCAACTCGTGATTAAGATGGTTGGCCATCATCGTTCCGGCCGTGCCTGCGCCCAGTATTAATATCCTTTTCATGGGTGATCAATTTTAATTCAAAATTGAGGCTTTTGGCACTGCGCTCCTAAGATGCGAGTCATGTCGAAATGTGACAGATACTTGTGCGTTAGGTAACATGGGTTACATAAGTGAAGTGCTGTAAATTTCTGTTGCTGTTTCGGGAAAAATATTTTGGTGTTAAAAGCTAAAATGGGATGTTTCCGGTAAGCATAAACATGAAAAGAGCAACTCATTTGTTTTCATCGAAAAATTCAATAAAAACTGGGTAGATTTTGCCTTCGCCAAGCTATATTGCAGAGATTTTGGGCTGATTTTATTTCATTAAATACATTTTAACAATCAAAAACACAATTTTATGCAAAACAATGAGACCAAAGCTGTAATTACCATCAGCGCCCTTGTAAATGCTAATGTTGAACACGTTTGGAAATGTTGGACTTTACCTTTTCACATTTTAAAATGGAATTTTGCCATCAGTGAATGGCAGACCACATTTGCTGAAAACGACTTAAGAGAGGGCGGATCCTTTGTATCAAGAATGGAGGCCAAAGACGGTTCCATGGGCTTCGATTTTGGGGGCGTTTACGATGTAGTAGACATCCATCAAAAGATTTCGTATACCATGGAAGATGGTCGAAGGGTCGAAACCACTTTTGAAGATTCATCCGAAGGAACGAGGATCGTCACAAATTTTGAAGCTGAATCCATGAATTCACTGGAGTTGCAGGAACAAGGATGGAACAGCATTTTGCAAAATTTCAAAAAGTATGCAGAGAGTGGAAAATCAGATCCCTTGGTTTTTGAAAAAGAAATGGCAGCACCTCCATCCGTTGTTTATGATGTAATGATAGGGGAGGATAGCTATCGACAATGGACGAAGGTATTTAATGAAACCTCCCATTTCATTGGCAATTGGCAAAAAGGCTCAGAAATTCTTTTTGTGGGTGTAGATGCCAATGGTGAGCAGGGAGGCATGGTGTCTTTTATTAAAGAAAACATGCCCGCCAAATTTATCAGCATCGAACATCGTGGCATGCTTAAGGGTGAGGATAAGATTTTGGAAGGACCGGAAGTGGAACCCTGGAAAGGAGGGCTTGAAAACTACCACTTTATACCCACAACTGAGGGCTGTATGCTGCGGATTGAGATGGATGCTAACGAAGATTTTAAATCTTATTTTGAAGAAACATGGCCAAAGGCGCTTGATGTTCTCAAACGGCTGGCTGAGGAGAAATAGATTGAAAAAGTGATAGACAGTAAGATATTGCTTTGATTGCGAGTTATAATACGAGGACCGACAATTTGCATGGGATAAACACGAAATAGTTCAGGCTTTGTTCAGATGTGTAGATGTTCGTTTTTGAAACGTTTGTACAAGGAGCAGGTTTTGAAAATATAAGCAGCCATATAAATGAATATATAATTTTGGGTAAATAATACTTTGCCTCATAGGACTATGTGACTTCTATCATGATGTAATACTTGTTTTAAATATATTTTTATATCAAAACGAAAACACATGATATTAGAAGTAAGCGGAGATATCCTCCTTTCCAAAGCAAAGGCCATTGGCCACAGTGTAGCTCCTTTGGATCATTTTGAAACGGGTTTGGCGCTCAGTCTAAGGGAACGGTACCCTCTGATGGTTAAAGATTTCCGACATTGGGGGCACGTCCATCATCCTGAACCCGGCGAAGTTTACGAATGGGTCGACACCGAAGGAATCCGGTATTATAGCCTGTTGATTCAGGAAGCATCTCATTCCAATCATGCCCATGGTTTACCGGGAAAGGCCAGTCTGCACAATCTGGATAAATGCCTTAAAAATCTGGTGAAAAAGTTGGAGAAGAATGCTGTGCCCTCTATTGCATTGCCTAGATTGGCCACCGGAGTTGGAGGTCTGTCGTGGGATGATGTAAAACCCCATTTGTATAAGTATCTGGACCCTTTAGATACGTGTGTTTATATTTATAGCCAATTTAAAAAAGGAGAACGTGCCATGGAATCCTGATGGCTCGTTTTAGAAATAGAGTCATAAGACGTTTGTCAGGCAATAAATATTTTATTTAGTTAATCTCAAGAATTACTTCTGACTACTTTTCAGTTGCTTGTAACTCTGTGCCTGTTTTGCGTTTGATTTCATCATTTCCTGAAATTTAAGATAATTTATAACACAGCCATTCAGGTGCCTGAAAGTACTTCCAGATTTACCTTGATTGTTCCATCACGATGATCAAAAGCAATAGCTTGATTATAAATCATTGCTCACTGTGATATTGATCATATTTTGCCTGCTTATGATCGTAGTCATATTTAAAAAATGGCAGCAATCCCATCTTTGTATAGTAAAATTTTTCATTTATGAATATGTATCGTTTTGTATTAGCAATGTTTGTTGCAGGTATGATATCAGCCTGTGGCAATAAGTCTGCGCAAGAAGGTGGAGCCCCGTCAGGAGAGGCTCAAAGCATGGTTAAAGATGCAACTACTTACGACCCCGCACGAGGTGAGGGTAAGTGGAATGCTGAAAACCTTCAATTAGGCGCAGCGCTGGATGCCACAATGGCTGCATCCGGTGAAAAAATTCAATCTGTAAAATGTTCTTCTTGCCACAAGCTAACAGAAGAAAAGCTTGTGGGTCCGGGATGGAAAGGGGTGACAGAAAGAAGGAAGGCAGAATGGATAATGAACTTCATTACCAATCCTGATCCCATGATTGATAAGGATCCCCAGGTTCAGGCTCAATTGGAGATTTGCCTGGTGCGTATGCCCAATCAGAACTTGACCGACGATGATGCTCGCCATGTACTTGAGTTTATGCGCAAGAACGACGGCGTGAAATAACAACTGACGTATTTTAATTCCAATAAAAACTATTATTATGAAAATCAATCTATGGATTGGGGTGGCGTTTATTGCCTTCCTCTCAACTTTTGTGGCATGCAAGCCCAAGAATGCCGGCACTGCAGTCAGTGGTGATGCTGCAGGAAAAGCCTATGTCGCTCCCGGTAAGTACGATGAGTTTTACAACTTTGTAAGTGGTGGATTCAGTGGCCAGATGAGTGCCTATGGACTGCCTTCCGGTCGTTTGCTCAGAGTGATTCCGGTATTTTCAGTAGACCCGGAAAAAGGATGGGGATACAGTGAAGAGACCAAGCCTATGCTTATGACATCACATGGCTTTGTGCCTTGGGATGACTTGCACCACCCGGAACTTTCTCAAACCAATGGAGAAATTGATGGCAGGTGGGTTTTTGGCAATGCCAACAATACACCGCGAGTTGCCAGGATCGATCTTAAGACTTTCCGCACCGCTGAAATCATTGAATTGCCCAATAGTGGAGGTAACCACTCCTCACCGTTCATCACCGAGAATACCGAATACGTAGTAGCAGGTACTCGTTTTTCTGTACCTGCCGATAATGTCAATGGAGATGTGCCCATCTCATCTTACAAGGAGAACTTCAAAGGACACCTCAGTTTTATCTCTGTAGACAAAACATCCGGTGCTATGGATGTTGCCTTTCAGATTCAATGTCCGGGTGTGAATTTTGACCTCAGCCACGCAGGCAAAGGAAAATCACATGGTTGGTTTTTCTTCTCTTGCTACAATACTGAACAAGCCAATACTTTATTGGAAGTAAATGCTTCCCAAAAAGATAAGGATTTTATTATGGCCGTTAACTGGAAGAAAGCTGAAGAATATCTGAAGGCAGGTAAAGGTAAAAAAGTGGCTGTCAAATATGCCCACAATGTATACAATGAAGAAACACATTCAGCCAGCCACGAAATCAGGAATCAGGTAACCGTTTTGGATGCCAAAGAATTGAAGGATTTGTGCTACATGATTCCTTGTCCCAAGTCTCCTCACGGTTGCGATGTAGATCCTTCCGGTGAATACATCGTGGGTAGTGGTAAGTTGGCAGCCTTGATCCCCGTCTTTTCATTTGACAAACTTCAAAAGGCCATTGCAGAGAGATCGGA
>CALJKQ010000092.1 GCA_937973565.1 uncultured Saprospiraceae bacterium
TCACTAACACGGAATGTTTAAAATGATGACTACCTGTGATCGCAAACACAGCATTGACGCCAGAATTGCGTGCAAAATTTTGTAGCCGCGCCAGAAGCAGATTTTGAGGACGATCAAGTACCGATAAGGGTAATTCACTTAACGACAATACAAAACCTGTTGCACTGATGCCTATCAAGTTAAAAAACTGATCCCGTTTTTTTAAAGCATGGCCTATCTTTGCCAGATCCTCCGGTGAGGCTATTTTCTCCAGAAGCAGCTCATGACTTTTATAATGATTATTCTGATAACCTCCTGCCTGATTACCCATCCAATCTACAAAATCAACATGACCGTTTTTATCGATGACACTGTATTGACTGGTATTGATAACGACATGGCCTTTGAAACTCGGAACAAATGATGCGATTATTTCTGTGAGCCTGACATCCTGACTCGATGGCGTAGCATTACCCGATGGATGATTATGCAATAACCAGTAACCATCTGCTTTAACATGTCGCCTGGTCTTTTCTACCAAAACACCCAGATCATGTTTGGCATGACCAATCTTTTCCAAATAGACTGCGCCCGGCAATCTGGAACTCACAGCAGTATGATGAACGATGCGATTCATACGGGTATAAAATATTCTCAGCGTCTCATAGCGCGGATCGCGTAATATCTGCGCCATTATTGCTAAATCATGGCCTGACTTGATGGGCTGATTCAGGAAGGTGGTTCCTCCTTTTTCTCGGAAATCTTTTGGGAAATCAGAACCCAGTAAGGTGCCACCTGCCCATCGAGCATGAGCTTCGAGCAGTTCTGTGTAGGCACCTCGCCCTGCTTCCTTTTGCTTGTCTGTAGTACCGGGACGAGTCTCAATTTTTTCATAAAGATCACCTTCATCAGAATTGGATGGGGTTCCTGGAATCTTCAGCATAGTATCGCGCATCTTGCGACCTCCTTATAAGATTACCTGACCAATGCCCGTTTTTGCTTGATTTCCTGCTGCTTAGGTTCAATAGGGACTTGTAACTTCAATAAGCTGTCCTGTTTAACCTGCTGAGATATTTTTTCAACAACCGTTCCAACCTGACGTTTGACTGCTTCAATACCCAGAGTGCTCTTATTCGCCAGATCATTAAAATCACTAAGTTTCAGTGACACTTGCTCATCGGGTGCAAATGTCGGAAAAACTAACCCACCATTCACCAGCTTTGCGGCTTCGATAGCTTTTTCCCGGCCTGGATTGATGCCATTAACTGATTCTTGTATGAAATCATCATCACCTGCGATTACAATGGGTTTCTGAGGGTATTTTTCATGCAAAACTTGAGCAACTTTGGACAAATTGCCAGAATCAAATGCAGCCACAACCGGACAATTTAAGGCTTGCGATAAGGTATCTGCAGTTGCATAGCCTTCTGCGATCACAATCGCCTTAACATTGTCGAGTGCAGCCAATCCCCGATATTCACTATCAACCACATGAAAATTGCTTTCTTTTTTGCTACCTGTTACAAAAAACTTGGCACCACCCGGTTGTATCGTTTGCACTGTCCAGGTTTGCCCATTGATGTCTTCTGCCGGTAGCAACAAATCACCGGCTGTTAAAACGATGCTGCCTGGGCTTTCTTCACGTAATGCCTTGGCTTCCTTCCAGTCTTTACCAATTTTAATCATAGAATCAGCGGGCAAAGCATCTGCATTCTCAGGTACGATTCTCAAATCACCTGGCCGTGCATTCTTATCCAATAGGTAAGGATGTTCAGAATCCGCAAGTGGTGCGATTGCCAGTAATTCCTTGATAGCTTCCGCAACTTTCAATTGCTGCTCGTGTTGCTCGGCTTTTCTACTTTGCTGCTTGATGGCGGCCTTTGTCACAAGCGCCGTTTTTTGCTCGTCAGTTAAGGAATATCCTTTGGCCTTCCAGCGTGTCTCAAGCCCTGACCGATTATTCTTGAAATATCCGGCAGGATGCCCATCCAGATGTGCCACATAAAACCCGGATTTTTCACCGGGCTTGTCACCGATAACCTTGACTCTGTGTTTGCTGCCATCCATTAGCGGATGATTGTCGTCAACAACGCAACCGTGAGAGCGCAGTAAGTCGGCAAATTCAGCTTCAGGCGACATAGCGGGATCCTGCTGTCCGGAAACATTCTCAGGCAGCCAACGCTGCAAGGTGCGAATATCCGCTTCTGGCCCTACATACCAGGCTTTGGCCGTGTTATCCCAGCAAGCACCGGCAGCTTTCGCCAGATCTTTTTCTGCATAAGGAACAAATAGGTATTTACGTGAGTCTGCATCATTATTCTGCTGGCTGGTCTGATCCATCGTGATTTCCTCCTGATCAACAATTTCCTGTTGCTTTGAGAATGATAGTACGTAATCCTTGATTTTTTCAGCATCAGCCGCCGCTCTAAAAATCTCTTTCGGGTCTTCTTCCAATACCTTGATCCATGAACCCACATAAGCAGCATGTTGTTCTGGATCATGACCAATGCCCAATTCTCCCCCTAGCAACATACTGGCAATCTCAGCACGTAATTCTTCTTTTGCGTAACCTTCGCTACCGAATGGATGTGAGAGATCACGATTCAAACGTGCCTCCGATCCACTCCAATGTCCCAGTTCATGTAGTGCCGTTGCGTAATAGTGTTCCGGTGCTGAAAACTGGTGCTTATGCGGCAAATGAATGCTGTCCGTTGATGGCCGGTAAAATGCGCGGTCATTTTCACCATGATGGATGACGGCATTGGATTGTTGCAATATTTGTTCGGCACGATCCAGCGGCTCCCAATCGGGGGCTTTAATATCAAGCTTGGGCAAGTTATCAATCTGTTCAGCATTGAATACGGATGCATAAAACACTCTCGGACGCTCAAGTTTTACCTGTTCTTTAATTTGCTTACCCTCGCTATCCAGAACAGGATTGCCGTTGTCATCTTTTTTGATGCGCTCATCCGCAAATTTCCAATGCTGCACCAGTGTGCTTTTTTCACCTTTACGAACCTGTGCGCCAAAGTTTACTGCCTGTTTGTACGTCAGCCAGCGCGGATCAGTGCGCCCCTGACACATCAATTGCAACACATTAATGCCCTTGTAGTTTTTACCCGTTGTTGGGTTATTCGGTAATGTTAGAAGTGGATCTCCTGGCTGCCACGGCTTTTGCCAAGGTGCGGTACCTTTCTTTAGTTGCTCAATCAAATTTTCGGCTATTTGCTCATGAAAAGTCTTTTTGATTTTTTCCATCACGCATTAACCCCTATGCTTGTTGATCTATCACGCTATCCAGTGCATCTTGTTCGCTCAGAGCATCTTCCTCAAAGGCCCCAATCCTTTCAGCTTCCATCGGATCAAATTCAGCTTGAAAGCCTGGTATTTCAGCGTCCTGAAGCTTCGCATCTATGATCTCGTCCATGATCTTCAGGTCTTCCACCGACATCCCATTTATCCCATTTTTTGTCTTATTCATTTCACTTACTCCTGTAAGAAATCTATAGGCAATGATTTTCTAAGGTTAGCTTTAATTGGTTATTGTCGTACCGAATAGAAACATTCTTGCCAATGGTTGGTTTGGTTTTAAATGGTTTCAGTTTGTGTGTGATAAATTCTTTATCTACCTTTTGATAAACAATCTCTTTTTCTTTGTCTATATAAAGAATGATTCCTTCATAAACGGTACTGTTTGCTTCAGCTTCTTTTGACAAAAACAGGTTATAAACACCTGCCACAATACCCTTCTCAACCTTCTTTATT
>CALJKQ010000093.1 GCA_937973565.1 uncultured Saprospiraceae bacterium
TCTGTTCAGTAGAGTTGACATTGATCGACAACCAGGGAGGTTGCGGAGGAAGCAGAGTTGCGGGTAACCTGACAACAAAAGCAAACGAAGCGATCAACACAGTAACTGTAAAAGTAGATGCATCATTGCCAGAATTCCCACGCTACAATGTAGTGAACGGAAGCTACGATCTTGCAACACCAAACGGAGATATGACCATCAGCGCATCTAAGACAGATGACTATACAAACGGTGTAAGTACATTAGACCTTGTATTGATTCAGCGTCACATCTTAGGCTTGACCAAGTTGGATAGCCCAGAGAAATTGTTGGCAGCAGATGTAAACAAAGATGGCAAAGTAACAGCAAGCGACTTGGTAGAGTTGAGGAAATTGATCCTTAGCTTGAGCACTAAGTTGAGCAACAACGACAGCTGGATCTTTGTACCTAAGTCATACACTTATGCAGATGCAAACAATCCATGGAATGCAGCAAGAAGCATCACAGTAACAACAACAGGAGATGCCGTGAGTGGCTTAGACTTCACTGGTATCAAAGTTGGAGACGTTAACAACGATGCAGTAGCAGCAACAGGAGTAGCATCAGACAGCAGAAGCAGCAAAGTATTGAAGTTTGTAGCAGAAGACAAGACTGTAAATGCAGGCGAGATCGTAACGATCGATGTAACAGCAAACAACTTCAACGAAGTATTCGGATATCAGTTTACAGCTAAGATGAATGGCATGGAATTGATGGAGGTTAAGTCAGGCGCGATCACAGTAGATGAGAGCAACTATGGCGTACCAACAGCAGGCACCATGACAATGAGCTGGTCAAGCGAAAAAGCAGTAAATGCAGCAGAAGGAGAAGTATTGTTCACAGTAGTAATGAAAGCGACAGAAAACGGAAGATTGAGCAACATGATGAGTGTTGGATCTGATGTAACAAGAAGCGAATCATACGCAGGAAGCGAAATGGAGACCAACAGGTTGGATTTGAGCTTCAGAACAAACGAATCAGAAGTAGCAGGATACGCTTTGTACCAAAACGAGCCAAACCCATTCAAGACCAATACAGTAGTTAACTTCAACATGCCAACAGCAGGAGAAGCAACATTCACTGTAACAGACGTGACTGGTAAACTTGTACACACAAGGAAAGTAAACGCAGTAAAAGGTATGAACAAAGTTGAATTCAACAGAACAGACGTACCAGTAAGCGGCGTTGTATACTACACCATCGAAAGCGGTGACTTTACAGCTACCAAAGCGATGATTGTAATCGAGTAAGAAGACTTTGAAGACTTCTAAATAATGAGAGGGCCCGGAATTTCCGGGCCCTTTTCATTTTAATCAATGCCGAACCCGGATGTGACCTCAACTATTGGCTACCTATACACCTAAATAATCTAACAGTACTAGGTATGTTAAATACACCGATTGGATAAAAAGCCAAAATGAGGCAGCTCCATCGAAGTAAAAGATTTATCTAGGTATTTTATTGACTGGATGTTCTTCTTTGCAGGGAGCTTCGTTTCTGCGTGATTACAGCCAATACTAGTACAAACGATCCAACTTTTTTACCATTACAAGAAGGAAAAGGCACTTTAAGGATATATATTATCCTTTCCCATTCACATACCCTAAGAAGATGATTTTGAGATTTAGTCAGATAGTTCCGGTATTCCCGACTCAGCTTGCAGATAAAACTTGGATTAATTAAGGAATAGGGCTGCCATTCAAAAAGAATAGCAGATAATAAAACAGCAGGCAAACTTCCATTCTTTGGCCTTTGGCCGGTATTTAATTGAGGAAAGTTGTTGTAAGGAAATGGAACTTTGGAATAATGGATATTTATGAAGAAGACTTCTTCCTTATTTGATTTTTAATTCCACCCGCTGTACCCCGCTTTTGGCCTTCTGATGCAGCGAAGTTTTGTATTCTTCGGAGTCAATATCAAGGCATCTTTTAAAATAATGCAAAGCCGACGTCCATTTTTGGTCATTTTCGTACATAAGTCCCATTTGTAATGCCGCATTGGCAGCATAGTAAGAGTGAGCGGCCTCTCCGTATGTCAACACATATTTCAAACAGGGTATAGCTTTGGTAGCATTGGACTGTGCCTGGTACACCCTGCCCAATCTGTAATAATATTCCAGCCTGCTATTGGCATGTTGTGTTGGATACTTGTCGTTTTTAAGTAATACATCCAGTGCCTGGTTGTAATATCCACCATCGTAATACAATCTCGATTTCAGCAGAAATGGTACTGGCGTATCCCCTTTTTTAGCTTCCTTTTCGGCTTGTTTATCTTCATCCACCAGAGATTTTCCCCTGGTGAGACAGTTGGCCATATAGTTTTTATATCCTTCATGGTCATTGTTCATGCTCAGTTCGTACCAGGCAAGTTTTTGATAAGCTTCCTTGATAAAATGTTGTCCATTGAACTTTTGGACGAAGGTAAGCAGGTGATTTTTGGCTCTGACATCCTGTTTGTTGAGATAGGCACGCCCCTTCATAAACTCCAGGTAGTAAAAAGGAAGTTGGCCGGCATCACTCTTCAATGTATTCAGCACTTCGAGACAAGCATCGTTTTTTCCGGCGCGTTGATAAATACTGGCCTTCAGGAACGCGATCAGCGGATGATCAGTGTGGCTCAGCGAAAACCGATTGAATTGGGCCAGGGCGCCTTCCTTATCGTTGAATTGATAAAACAATATATAGGTATAGATGGCGGCTACTTCGTCTCTATAAAAGTAGGATTTATCGTTGATGGCATATTCTACCAATTGCTCAATTTCTATCCTGCCTTGTTGAATGGAACCTTTTACACCAATGAGCTTTCTGACCCATTTGGGTACTGATTCAGCCAGGACGTGAAGGATAGACAGGCTTTTGTTGTTTTCTTTGAAGCCGGGGTACTTTTTCTGATTGGCTTCCAGCAATTTATAAGCACTGTAAACATCCTGACCCGCAGCCAGCTTTTCATCAAATTTTATCTGGATTAATGCCCATTGCAAAAGGATTTCCGCTTTGATAAAGTCCAATTGAGCATCTGCCAGCTGTACATTTTGCAAAACGCTGAGACGGGCGTCTTTTTGTGGCAATCGCGCCTGGTAATCAGCCTTGTTTTCTGTGATGAACAAATGGAAAAAATCAATGTAATTTTCCAAATGAAGAATGGCCAGATTTTCCCTTTGACTTACCTTAAGTTCTTTGATTTTTTTTTCGGCATCCCTGATTTTCAGGTGAATGATATCCCTGTAACAGGCCTTTATTTCTTCATTGTATTGAATATAAGGCTTGGCGTATCCCGCTGTGCAAAGCAGGATTGACAACCAAATGATCAGGCCTGACCCAAAAAGTCTGTTGTATTTTATACCGGTATAGGTGTCTGGACTATGCTTCCTGAAGGATAAAAGTATCATCAACCAGGATTCTGCCACAATGCTCGCAGGCAACGATGTGTTTCATCATGCCGATTTCAATTTGTTTTTGTGGGGGTATCTTGTTGAAACATCCACCACATGACTCCCTGGTAACTACGGCTACAGCCAATCCATTTCTGTAAGAAGAGCGGATTTTGTCATAAGCTTTCAGCAACCTTGCATCAATTTCTTTACGCTGTTTGGTGCTGTCTTTTATCAGCCTGTCTTCTTCTTTTTCGGTTTTTTCTATGATGCTCTCCAACTCATCTTTTTTCACCTTCAATTCTTTCTGGCGAATCGCGATTTTGTCTTCGATGTTTTTCAGAGACTCCTCTTTGGCTGTTTTGGAAACGTTGGCTTCTTTGATTCTTTTTTCAGATAACTGGATCTCAAGCCTTTGCAATTCGATTTCTTTGTTCAATGCATCGAATTCACGGTTGTTCTTAACCTTATCCAGCTGCTTTTCATATTTAACAATCAAAGATTCGCTTTCCTTGATGTTGGCATGGTGGTTCTTGATATCATCATCAATGTCCTGAATAGAATCCAGTAACCTGGTTTTTCTAGTGTTCAAGCCTACCAGATCATCTTCAAAGTCACTCACTTCCATTGGAAGCTCTCCTTTCATTACCTTGATTTCATCCATTTTGGAATCAATCTTCTGAAGATGATATAATTGTGCAAGTTGTTCCGGAATTGTTAATTCTTTATTTGCCATAATTTAATCTGGTTGTTAACGGTAAAAAACGGGATTGGTATTCCGTTTTGTATAATGGAGTGCAAAATTACTAAAATTATTGGAAATCAGCTCAATTAGAAGGTCAATTGTATATTTTTCGCTTTCAAAATGACCAATATCTGCTATTATGATCTTTCCATCTGCATCAAAAAACTCATGGTATTTAAAATCACCGCTAATGTAGAGTTGGGCACCACTCCTGATGGCATCACCAACCAGAAAACTTCCTGCTCCCCCACATAGGGCTATTTTCTTTAATTGCTTGTGAATCAGAGCTGTGTGCCTGATCAACGGGAGTTCCATGACCGTTTTCAGGTAATCCAAAAAGTCATTTACTTCCATTTCGTTTTCCAATTCTCCTACCACACCGGCTCCGAGACCCTGGTGGATATTATCGACCGGATGCAAAAAATAAGCCACTTCTTCGTAGGGATGGCTGGTTTTCAGTGCTTTAACAACATTGAATGCGTCTGTTGCCTGTACAACGACTTCAACCTTAATTTCTTCTTCCACCGAGGGTTTTAATACCTCTCCGCTGAAGGGTTGTGCTCCGTTTTTAGGCGTAAAGGTACCGCTGCCCTTAACCCTAAAGGCACAATCTCCGTAATTACCAATCTGTCCGGCCCCTGCCTCGTGAATGGCTTTACTTACGGCGTCAAGGTGACTTTCCGGCACGTAAAAGCTCAGTTTTTTCAGTGTGCTTTCTTTGGGAACCAGGATTTGTAGATTTTTAAGCCCAATTTTTTGAGCAATTTTTCCATTTACGCCACCAATTATATTGTCGAGGTTGGTGTGGCAAGACAATATCGAAATATTATTTTGAATAGCCTTGATGACGGTGCGTTCTACATAGTTTTTGCCGGTAAGGGACTTCAGCCCTTTAAACACTATGGGATGGTGGGAAACTACTACGTTACAGCCCAGCTCAAGGGCCTCATCTATGATGGTTTCTGTACAATCCAAAGAGACCAGTACACCCCTGATTTCGGTATCGGGGTTTCCGGTTATCAATCCGGAGTTGTCATAGGATTCCTGCAATGCATAGGGGGCAATGCCGTTTAGAAATTGAACCAGATCTTTAACCTTTGTCATTGTCATTGTCATTTAAAGTGAGGCGGTACGACCCCCGTCAACCGGCAAATTGATGCCATTGATGTAGGCAGCATAAGGTGAGGCTAAAAATCCAATGGCGTAAGCGATTTCCTCAGGTTCCGCAAACCTGCCTGCGGGTATTTCCTTGGTCATTTCCTTACTTACATCGTTTGGATCAACACCTGCTCCGGCAGCTTTGTTGGTAATAATGTTTTCCAGCCTTTGGGTAGCTGTAGCTCCCGGCAACACATTGTTAACGGTAATGCCAAAGCTTCCCAACTCATTGGCCATGGTTTTGGCCCAACTGGCAACGGCTCCTCTGATGGTATTGGAAACACCGAGATTGGGCAAAGGTTGTTTAACAGAGGTAGAAATGACATTGATGATTCTTCCGTAACCGCGTTTTTTCATACCATCCAACACAGCGGTGGTAAGTTTGTGGTTGGCCACCAGGTGATTTCTGAAGGCATCTGCAAAGGCATCTACTTTGGCATCCGTAATTTTACCTGAAGCGGGACCGCCGGTATTGTTGACCAGAATGGTAACTTCTTTGGATTTCAATGCTTCAGCCACCTGATTCACTTCATCATCTACACTGAAATCGGCTTTTATCCAGCTATGATGCAAGTGGGGCTGTGGTAGCGCTTCTACAACGTTTTTCAGTTTTTCTTCATTTCTGGCCACCAATATAAGAGTGGCACCCATAGATGCAAGTAACCGTGCCGCAGCCAGGCCAATGCCTTGGGTACTGCCACAAACCACAGCCACATGGCCATTTAATAAATCGGATGCAAAGGGTGGCTGAAGTGCTGCCATGGTGATTCTTATTTTGGATTTCTACTTAATAAAAAGGATTTAAACTCCGCATAACCGGCATTCATCCAATGGGCTTCTTTCGTTTTTTCCATCAAAACCTGTAGCCTTTCCGGAACATCGGGTTTGCGGCCAATGGCCTCCTCAACGGTATCTATAAACTTAGAAGGGTGGGCCGTTTCCAGGAAAAAACCGCTACCTCCATGGGTCTCCAGGTATCGCCTTAATGCCAGGTGGCCTATGGCACCGTGAGGGTCCATAATGTATGCGGATGTATCATAAACGCGTTTCATTTCTGCCTTTGTTTCTGTGTCGGACGCCCAATAACCGGAAAGGTCGGCTCTGATGGCATTGACGTCGTTGTGATACAATTCCGTCAACCTCACAAAATTGGAGGGATTGCCTACATCCATGGCATTGCTGATCGTGGCTACCGATGGTTTAGGCTCAAAAAACCCTGTTTCCAGATAATCCGGCACCACATGGTTTTGGTTGGTGGCTGCAATATAATGATGAATGGGAAGCCCCATCTTTTTGGCCATCAATCCGGCGGTAAGATTGCCAAAGTTGCCCGAAGGAACACTGCATACCCATTTGCCATCTCCCTGCCACTGTCTGCAGGCTTCGAAATAATAAAAACTCTGGGGAATCAGTCGGGCTATGTTGATCGAATTGGCTGAACTCAGTCGGTACTTATGTGTTAGGTCCGCATCCAAAAAGGCCTCTTTTACCAGTGCCTGGCAGTCATCAAAGCTGCCGTTGACCTCACAGGCAGTAATGTTCTGACCCAAAGTGGTCAGCTGCTTTTCCTGCAGTTCTGACACCTTGCCGGAAGGGTAGAGGATTATGACTTCAATGCCCGGCACACCCAGAAAACCGGATGCTACCGCACCTCCTGTATCACCACTGGTTGCTACCAGAATGGTTAAAGGGCGGTCATTTTTTTCATTGAAATACGACATGAGTCCGGCCATAAACCGTGCGCCAAAGTCCTTAAAGGCAAGGGAGGGCCCGTGCCAAAGCTCAAGGCTGTAAATGCCGTTACTGACTTCCTGCAATACCACCGGAAAATCGAATGCTGTTTCAGTGATCCGTTTTAAAGCATTGGTTTCTACTGCATTGTTCAACCAATGGCAGGCCAGTTCAAAACAAAGCTCAGGAAAACTAAGCTGCCTGTAACTTTCCCAAAACTTTCTATCCAAGGCAGGGATGGTTTCAGGCATGTACAGTCCTTTACCCGGCGCCATGGCTTCCATGACGCAATGGGAAAGTGGCTTTTTCCAGCTTCGGTCTGCCGTGCTGTAAAGCAACATTTAGTTAAATTGGCTTTTTAAAATCAATGGCTGTGACCCTCATGATCTTCGTGATCATGTCCTTCGTGGTCATGTCCTTCGTGGTCATGTCCTTCGTGGTTATCCCCCTTTTTGTCGTTCATTACATAGTCCATGCCACATGTCGGACATTCACCAGGTTTATCGGATCCGCTGCCTTTGCAGTGCATCGGACAGATGTAGGCAGAGGTGTACTCGGGACCCGTCTTATCAACGGTATTTTCTGTTTCCATTGTTTCTGTTGCTGTGTTTTCAGCAGCCGGTTTCTCAGCAGCCGGTTTACATGACAGCACAAAGGCAAATGCCAGTAACAAGATGTTGTATTTCATACTATTATTGAATTGAAATTATCCTGCAAAAGTAGCAATTTTTACCCGGAAGATTTTGCTTTTTGGCATCGTGGCCGACAGTGATTCGTCAATTGTGTAAATCCCGTTTAAAAAAATCAAAAGTTGAAGCCTTTTGTCTATTTTTGTCCAGATTAAAAACTATGATATGAGGAAAATCCTGGCGATTGGCTTGATCTGTTTTACCACGGCCTGGTTTGGAAACGAACTCAGAGGCCAGGGCGTCCACTTTTCCTACCTTGAGTTTGCACCCCAATCCATCAATCCGGCCTATCTGGGTGGCTTTCTGGGTTCCTACAGGGGTACCGGTATTTACAGATCGCAGTACAACAATGGCACGGAGGTCAAAGGATTCACCACTTTTGAATTTGGGGTAGACGTGCCCATTATCAGAGGTTTCCGCAAACAGGACTGGATTGGGGGTGGCATCAGTTTTAATGTAGACCAAAGGGGTTTCTTCAGTTTTAAAGATACGTACTCCCGACTGGGTTTGAGTTACCACTTTAGTCTGGATAAAAAACAAACTTCGGTTTTGACCTTGGGCGTTCAGATCGTCAACCTCAGTCGTACCATCAGGATGCCGGATGAAGGTTCTACCGGCTATCAAATCGAGACCAATTCCTCCATTGACCCTGACGTAAAACGATTTTTTACCCAGGTGGATGAAAAAGGAAGATTAACGCCCAAATCTGCCCGCGACTGGGTAGGTGGCCTTGCCTATACGCGCACTACCAAAACGGCTGTGATCAAAACAGGGGTAGCATTTTCAGGCATTCTCCCCGCAAGAATTGGATTCAACGGCCTATTTGAACTGCCTTTCAAAATCATTGGTCATGCTTCTTTGGTGAACCAGATCAACAAAACCATGAGCATCGAACCGGCCGCCATCTTTCAAAAAGCAGGTTATGGCAGTGAATTTATGTTCAACACCAAGGTGGGTTATAAATACAACAAAGAAAAGAACGATAAAGTCAAGGCTGGCCTGGGCTTCAGAACCGGCACTTTTTCTGCCATCTTTTTTATGGGCGGAGAAATCAAAGGCATCAACTTCGGTCTGAGCTATGATCTGCCTATATCCGGTTATGCAGCAGCACCCGGCACCCAAAATGGTTTTGAGTTTGGAGCCAGCTACATTGGTGTACTGAAAAAAACACCTAAGCCCAAGCCCATCATCATATGTCCGCGACTTTAATCGTTAATACTTCATTCCACATCAACACAATACATCGCAAGATGATCAAAGCACTAAAAATTACGCTTGTTTTTATTCTTAGCTGGAATGTACAGCAGGCCTTTGCCCAGCCCATGAAGACGGTAGATTACAATACCAAACTCATGGTGGCAGATAAAGCCGCTTCAGAAGGAGACTATTACGGTGCCATTGAATGGTACACCAAAGCTTTTGAAGAAAGCAAGGACCTCAACCTCCAACTGGCCATTGCCGATTTGTATATCCTGGTGAGAGACTTCAATAAAGCCGAAAAGATCTACGACCGGATTTTGAAAAGAGACAAAAAGAAAGAATACGAAGACATCCGCATTGATTTTGCCAAGACACTGAAAAGCCAGGGTAAATATCGTGATGCCTTAAAAGAATTCAATACCATCCTCGAAGATGCAGAATCTACCGACTCCCTAAAAGCCATGGCGCGCTTTGAGTTGAAAGGCATTGAAATGATGGACAACCTGGCACCCAATCTGGAAGCCATCGTAAACTTCCTGCCCGGCAAAGTCAACAGTGGCTCTGCAGAAACTTCGCCTGCCATTGGTCCGGATGGCAGCCTGTATTTTTCATCTTTCAACAGAAAAAAAGAAATCATCCTGGATGGATCTGAGAAGGACTACCATGCCAAAATTTACAATGCTGACAAAAACGATAAAGGAGAATACGATAAAGTGACCGAGTTGCCGGAAAGTATCAACCGTCCTGAATTCAACGCAGCCGGAGTTGCCTTTTCCAGAGATGGTAAGCGCATGTACTTTACCAGAGCGGTACTGCAAAACAACAACATCGAAACGTCGACCCTCTTTGTTTCCAACCGAAGTGATGAAGGATGGAGCGCTCCCAGGGAAATTGCTGAATTGAAGGGAGAATACATCATTAAACATCCTTATGTGGGCGAATTGTTTGGCAATGAAGTATTGTTTTTCTCTTCCAATATGCTGGGGGGTGTAGGTGGCTTTGATTTGTACTACAGCACCATAAAGGGAGATAGCTATGGTTTACCTACCAATCTGGGTACGGTTGTCAACACCCCTGCTGATGAAGTGAGCCCTTATTACAACAACGGCACACTGTATTTCAGCTCCAACGGACACCCCAATATGGGTGGTTTTGATATCTTTTATGCCACCTGGAATGGTTTCAACTGGGAAGGGCTGACCAATATTGGTTTTAACTACAATACCGCTTACGATGATATCTTTTTAAGGTTCAATGAAAGCGGCAGCAGTGGTTTTTTGGTGTCCAACAGACCCAATAAAGACAAACAGAAAATGAAGGGCAGCGATAGTTGCTGCGATGATATTTACAGCGTTTACATCAGAGAATTGGTGATCGACCTGCTCGCAACCATCGAAGATCAAAACGGAGCCCTCAATGGAGCCAATGGAGAAGTGTACGACCTGACGCTGGGTGGTTATCCCGATACCAAATCCAACTTCAACGGCAATATTTTCAATTTTCCACTGCAGGCAGACAGAAGTTACAAAGCCATCTTTAAGAAGGAGGGCTACTTCCCGGATACCATTACCTTCAATACCAATGGCATCCTCGATGACTATACCGTAAAAAAGACCATCAAACTCAAGCAGGATCCCAACTACGGCAAGGATGAAGTGGAAATCGTAACCATCAACCAGCCTATCAGACTCAACAACATTTACTATAACTACGACAAAGCCGACATCCTTCCCGATGCAGAACAAGACTTGTCGACCCTCGTCGACCTGATGGAAGATTATCCGGATATGGTGATCGAACTTTCATCCCACACCGATGCGAGAGGAGATGATGGCTACAACCAAAAACTCTCTCAGCGAAGGGCAGATTCTGCCAAAGCTTGGCTCGTGGCCAAGGGTATCAACAAAGACAGAATCAAGCCTGTGGGATATGGTGAAAAAGTGATCCTCAACCGATGTGCCAACAATGTGCGTTGTACCGATGCAGAGCACAGGATCAACCGTAGGACAGAATTCAAAATCATTGCCGGTCCACAAAGCATTGAGATCAAAAAAGAAGTATTCAAAGACAAAGGAGGTGACCGCACGGGTGAATCTGCACCCAGAGGTAAAAACTAACCCTGGATATAAACCAGGGCTTTTTCCTCAAAAAAGCTTTCTTTAAAATACTTACTCAGGGGCGTAATTTCTGCATATTCACCGCGGGGCAACAATTTTATTTCCTCGCGGATATTTCCGCCTTTCAAAGCAATGATGCCATTGGGAAGGGCATTGATGTGTTTGGTTTTGATCAGTTTTTTGGACCAGTAAAACAACTTGTCCAGGGTGGCTACAGCCCGGGTTACCACAAAATCGAATTTTTTGTCCTTGATTTCTTCCACCCGAATGTGACGGGTTTCTATGTTGGTCAAGCCAATGGCAGCGGCAACTTCATTGACTACTTTTAGTTTTTTGCCAATGGAGTCGACCAATAAAAAACGAGTTTCCGGAAACAGGATGGCCAATGGCAGTCCCGGAAAGCCCCCGCCTGTACCCAGATCCAAAACATCGGTACCCGGCTTGAATTGAATGTAGCGGGCAATGGCCAATGAATGTAAGACGTGATGGAGATAAAGGTTCTCAATGTCTTTTCTGGAAATCACATTGATCTGTTGGTTCCACTCTGCATACAAGTCCTGCAGGCTTTGAAACTGACGCTTCTGCTCCTCGCTTAAATTCGGAAAATAGGAAAGAATTATTTCCATGGGTGTGTGTGTTTTGTTTTGTAACGGATGGCGATCCATGCATAAAAGCCAGCCAGAAAAATATCGGCAATGGGAGTCCATAGCAATGCAGGTATGGACTTGAGTTTTCTAAAGACAGGATATTGGATCAGCGTCATCAAGCCTATCATGATCGTCCATACTGCCAACACATCCGCCGGACTCAGCCAGCAGCCTATCAGACACAACAGAAAGAGAGCGTAAATACCCAAATGCAGGGCTGCAAAGCCACCCAGCAACAAACGGTGTCTGGATTGATAATGAGAAGCAGTGCTGATCTGTCTAGTTCGTTGTTTGATCCATTCACCAAAACCGGAGGGTGCATCAGACACACAAAAACCATAGGGATGGATGCAGATGGTGGTATTTTCGGATGTGGCAGCGGCCTGGATAAACAGATCATCATCTCCTGAAAGGGTGGGAATTTCTGATATTTCGGAAGCATGCTGCAGGTACAATTCCTTGTCAAACAGCATATTTCTGCCAACCCCCATATACGGCATACCTGCTTTGGCATACGACAAATACTGCATGCCAATGTAGGCAGCTTCATAAGAAGCGAGATGAGAAGCCAGGCTGCCGGTAGCTCTTAATGGGGCAAAACCCAAAACTATTTTGTGATTCGGGGAAACCAACGAAGCTTGCATCACGTCAAAGTATCGCAGCGAGGACGGCACACAATCAGCATCCGTAACGGCAACCCATGGATGTTGAGCAGCCCTTATGCCCTCAACCAAAGCGTGTTTTTTACCGGGTTGCCCGGTGTTGCGCAGGTATCGGATGTTGGCAGTTGGCAGCTCTGTTATATAGTTTTGCAATTGTTCATCGTTGCTATCATCCACCACGATTAACTCCCAATGGGCATAGTTTTGTTTTTGAATTTTGAAGGTCAGCGCCTTTATGCCTGCCAGGTTGTTTTTAACGGCAACGACCAGGCTAATGGCTTTTGATTCTGTAATCTCCAACGCCTGTTTGTGCCAGGCCAACCGTATAAAAAGAAAGTACCAGTACGACAATCGCAATGTTATAAGGCCAAGTAAGAAATACAACATGCTTACGACTTAAAATGATTCCATCCCTGGGCAGTGATGGCATGGTATTGACCACCGCTTGTTACCAGGGAAATGCCTGCTCTCGGATCTTTGATTTCACCAATCACAAACACATCAGGCATATACCGGATGGCTTCAAAATCCGATGGAGCAACCGTAAACAACAATTCGTAATCTTCTCCTCCATGGAGCGCACAAGTAATGGGATCCAGGTTAAATTGGATGGCCGTCTGTTCTGTCAAAGGATGCAAGGGCACTTTGCTTTCTTCGATCAGGGCTCCTGTGCCCGACTGCTTACAAATATGGATAATTTCAGATGCGAGTCCATCGGAAATGTCGATCATCGATGTGGGCACGATGTGGTGTTGCTCAAAATAGGCAATGGCATCTTTGCGGGCTTCGGGTTTTAAGATGCGTTCGATCAAATATTCAAAACCTTCGAGTTCAGGCTGAATTTGCGGACTCTCGCTGTAAATGGATTTTTCTCTTTCCAGGATTTGAAGCCCTAAGTAGGCAGCTCCCAAATTGCCGGTAACACAGATGAGGTCACCCGGTCTTGCGCCACTGCGCAAGCTCACAGCATTTTTTTCACACCTGCCAATGGCCGTGATGCTCAGGGTCATGCCCCTCGGTGAAGAGGTAGTGTCGCCTCCCACCAGGTCAACACCATACAGCTCACAAGCCAGTAAAATGCCACTGTACAATTCTTCCAGGGCTTCTACCGAATAACGATTGGAAATGGCCATACCCAACGTGATTTGCTGGGGAACACCGTTCATGGCATAGATATCTGATAGATTCACCACCACTGCTTTATAACCCAGGTGTTTCAATGGCGTATAAGCAAGGTCAAAGTGAATGCCTTCAACGAGGAGGTCGGTGGTAACCAGGGTGTAATCGGAACCACTATCTATGACGGCAGCATCGTCGCCCACCCCTTTGATGCTGGAACTTTGTTGTAATGCTATATTTTCAGTAAGGTGGTCAATGAGTCCAAACTCTCCCAGTTCATTTACATCTGTACGTTTGTTGTCCATGCTTATGTTTAAATGCAAAAATAGTGATAAGCCCCGACACTGCGGCGGCACAGCGAGATATTACCCAATTAAAGCCATTTGCGGATGAGCAAAGGCAAGAGGAATAAATCGCACAAAAGGGCTGATGCCAGTGTAATGGACACCAATACACCCACGATGAGGCTGGGTGGATGAGACGAAAACAGCATAACCAGGAAGCCGAAAAAGAGAATAACGGTGGTCAGGACCAATGCCTTGCCCGTATCTTTAAAAGTGGCAGCCATGGCAGATTCCTTGTCCATTCCTTCATCCAGACACAGTTTAAAGCGACTCAAAAAGTGTATGGTATCATCTACTGCAATGCCAAAAATAATGGCAAAAATGATGCTGATGCCGGCTTCGAGTTCGATGTTGAAATAACCCAGCAGAGCGCCTGCAAACAACAGGGGTAGTAAGTTGGGTATAAGGGAAATGATCCACATCTTCCAGTTTTTCAACAGCCACGCCATCAACAAAGAGATCAGTAAGATGGAAAGCAATAAGCCCTGCATCAAATTCTGAGTAACGTAAATGCTGTTTTTATCCAGGATCAGTCCTGTACCCGTTCTGCGCACTTCCATCAGTTGGGGATTGATGTTGTTTTTCACCCATGCATCAATCCTCAAGCCCAATGATTTGATGCTGTCTGCACCAATATCGGCCACAATGGTGGCAATTCGGGTCTTATCGTTGTTTTTGTTGACGAGAATGGTAGCTTCTGCCGTTCTCATTTTCGACAACAGCGTGCGGTACTCTTCAAATACCGAAGAATCGGCGGGTAAAGTGTAATATGCTTTCTGGTTGCCATTGGCCATCATCGACATACTTTTATAGAGCATGGCTTGCGACAAAGAAGAATTGATGGCACCCGTAGACCGCAAATAGTTTTCGAGCTTGTCGATTTCTTTGACCACTTCATAGCTGTCTGCCTTGTAGGGTGGTTTTACCGTTACAGCAAATTCCAGCGGACGGAAGCCGGAAAAATTGCTTTCAAAAAACAGGAAATCTTCGGTCACTTTAGCACCTCTGGGCAGGTTGTCCATCAACTTGTAGTTGGTAGTGACCAAACTGATGCCCAACAAACACAGTGCAGTAGTTACAATGAAAATACCGGAGACGATTTTAGGTTTTTTAAGGGTGTATTGATAAGCAAAGTCAGCAAAATGCTGCAACCACAAAGCTTTTCCTTTCGGACGATACAATTGCGATGGTGCAAACATAACCAGGATGCCCGGCACAATAGCCAACACTACAATAAAGGCAATCATCACTCCAATGCCGGCATTGATGCCAAACTCCCGGATGATGTTGAGCCTGGAAGTAACCAGTGTGGCAAAGCCCACAGCGGTGGTGGCAGAGGTGAGAAAGGTAGCAAAACCTATTTCTTTGATTACCTTCACCATGCTGGCAATGCGATCGCCGTTTTCGTCGGTGCTGTCTATGTATTTGCTCATGATGTGAATCACATCAGAAGAGCCCACAATCAGAATGAGCACCGGATAAAGAGCCGACATCAGCGTGAGTTCTCTGCCGGTATAGGCCAGGAAGCCCATAAAAATAAGCAAACTCGAAGTTACACCCAATACACTGATCAGCACACTCCACCAACTGGCAAAGATCAACCACAGCACACCGGCTACCAAAATAGCAGATATAAAAGTTGATATCAACACCTCCTTCTTCTGCAAGGCCACCAGTTCCGATTGAAAGAAGGCTCTTCCCAGTAGATGCACATCATTCCATTCAAAGCCGTTGTCTTTGAGTAGAATTTTAAGACCTGCCAGCAAGCTATCGGATTGGGCAACGTTGATGTTGTTTTTGGTTTTGATCACAATCGCCGCCGATTTCATATCCCTGGATACTAAATAGCCTTTTACCCGCTCATCATTTGCCAGCAGCAGGCTGTCGCTTTTGAGTAAAGCGGCATCGTTTTTATGTACCAGTGGCAGGGTAGAATACCCAAAGGGCGTTTTCACCGGGTAACGCGTAGATGTGATGCTTTGAGAGGTGGCTACATATGGTAGATCTCTTACACCCAAAGTAATCAGGTGTAACTGATTTAAATAGCTGGTGTCAAAAACGGTTTTTTTACTCTTTAAGGTAAGAAATAAAAAATTGTCGTCGTTTTCAAATTCAGCAGTGAAGGTTTTGAAAAACTCGAGGTCTTCGTCTCCATCCGGAAAAAATTGCTCGAATTCAAAGTTGATCCTGAGTCGGCTGAGACCCAAAACACTGATGATACACAGGATCAGAAAGCCTCCAAATAAGTAATTGCGGTGGGTGAGAATTTTTTGAATCATATAGTTTTTTTCATCATCGATACAGCGCGGATTTCATCAAGCCTGCCTTACACAACATATGGGTGATTGAAACCCCTAAAACACCCAAACCATACTTTGAACTTCGGGTGAAATTGATAGAACTGGCTTCTTCAAAATACTTGGTGGGGCAGGTAACTTCAGCGATGTCAAAGCCCTTATAGATAATCTGCGACAACATCTGGTTGTCGAAAATAAAGTCGTCTGAATTGCCTTCGTAATGTATGGCCTCCAACACCTGCCTGCTGAATGCCCTGTACCCTGTATGGTACTCTGACAACTTATATCCGTTGAGCAGGTTCTGAAAACCGGTGAGAAAACGATTGGCGATATACTTGTACAAGGGCATGCCTCCTTTCAAAGCGCCTTTGCCCAGGATCCTGCTTCCCAGCACAACCGGGAACAAGTCTTCCCCAATGATGTTGACCATGCTGGGAATGAGTTTGGGCGTGTATTGATAATCGGGGTGCAGCATGATCACGATGTCGGCATTCAATTCCAAGGCTTTGTTGTAAAGTGATTTTTGATTGCCGCCATAACCTCTGTTCACCGGATGTTGGATCACGTGCTGGATGCCCAGATTCCTGGCCAATGCAGCGGTATTGTCTTTGCTGGCATCGTCGCACAGGATGAGTTCATCCACCAGGTCCATAGGAATTTCACGCAGGGTGTTTTCCAACGTCTTGGCTGCATTATAAGCCGGCAATACCACCACAACTTTTTTGTTCTTATACATGGCCTGGAGATTTAAAAATAACCGCGAATATAGGCCAATTGTTCAAGAAAAATGGCATTAGAAAAAGGGCAAAAGCCCGCAATTGCTTAGTTTTGGGCAATCTTCATTTTCAAAAGTAATATGGAATCTACCTTGGTCCACCTTGTGGTTTTTTCAGGCATCGGCGCTTTGGCTGGCTACCTTGCTTTTATCAAAAAAGGCCGGGAAGGTAAAGCACCAAAATATATTGGGTGGACGGCGCTGTTTGCCTTGTTTTCCTTTTGGATCCTGGCATCAACAGGCATTTTCACGAAAGAAGATTTTCATACGGACTGGATCCTTGCCATGGCTATTATCGCTGTACTCAGCCTTCTCTTTGCCTTCCTGCTATCGGGCAAATTCAACAAAAATCAGCAATGACTTATTCGTAAGGCAAGTCCTTCCAATCTTCTCTTGGAGGGATAAAACAATCGATGATTTTGCAACTACTCAAGGCTCTGCCACTATGGGGCAGGTTGGAAGGGATGTAAACCGACTCACCGGCGTTGACGAGCACCACCTCTTCTCCCAGGGTAAACTCAAAGCTGCCTTCGATCACGTGCGACCATTGTTCATGGATATGGTGATGGGTGGGTAGCACAGTGCCGTCTTCAATATAAATATGACCGATCGTCGACTGTGCGGAATGGTAGATGGCTCCCGTAATTCCGGGCCAAATACACTGACGGGGCATTTGCAGGTAGTCTATTTTTGGCATCTGTATTGTTTTTAAGCGCTGTCATTTTTTAAGATCACCACGGCCAGTGGAGGCAGGTCGGCCAGAATGCTGAATACCTTGCCATTGCATGCTTCTTGTTCGGTTTCATATACCTCAGATACTTCGAAACCGCTGCCGCCGTATTTTTTATCATCGGTATTGATCAATACCTTCCAGTTTCCTTTTTTGGGTACCCCAAAACGATAGCCTTTGTGCGGTGTAGTGTTGAAATTGCACAGTACTACAATGTCTTCATCAATATCATCCGATTTGCGGATATAGGCGATGATGCTGGCTTCGTGGTTGGAAAAGTCTATCCACTCAAAACCCCTGCCATCGAACTGGTATTCGTACATCGCTTTTTCTGAGGTATAAAGGTGGTTAAGGTCGCGCACCAGTTGCTGCACACCCCGATGGGTATCGTATTGTAGCAAAGCCCATGGCAGCTCTGCTTTGAAGTTCCATTCGGTGGTTTGGGCAAATTCTGCCCCCATAAACAACAGCTTGCCTCCCGGGTGGGTAAACATATAGCCGTACATCGCCCGGAGGTTGGCAAATTTTTGCCATTCGTCACCCGGCATTTTGTAGATCATCGATGCTTTTCCGTGTACCACTTCATCATGAGAAAAGGGCAGGATGAAATTCTCAGAAAAAGCATAAACGATGCTAAAAGTGATGTTGTTTTGATGGAATTTTCTATAAATCGGGGGCTTCTTAAAATAATCGATGGTGTCGTGCATCCAGCCCATCATCCATTTCATACCAAAGCCCAGACCACCGGAATGAATAGGGTGGGTGACACCCGCAAAGGAGGTACTCTCTTCCGCAATGGTGTGGATGCCTTTGAGATTGCCATACAGCGCCTCGTTGAAATCCTTGATGAAACTGATGGCCGCCAGGTATTCATTGCCGCCGTATTCGTTTTTGTCCCACTCTCCTTCCTTGCGACTGTAATCGAGATACAGCATGGAAGCCACCGCATCAACCCTAAGGCTGTCGGCATGAAAAACTTCCATCCAGAAGAAGGCACTGCTCAACAGGAAGCATCGGATTTCATTTCTTTCAAAATTAAAGATCAGACTTTTCCAATCGGGGTGGTATCCTTTTTTGGTATCGGGGTGTTCATACACGTGGCTGCCGTCAAAATACGACAAGGCATGTCCGTCGGATGGAAAATGCGCCGGTACCCAATCCATGATCACGCAAATACCGGCATTGTGAAAGGCCTCGATGAGTTCCATCAAATCCTGTGGTGTACCAAAACGCGAGGTGGCTGCAAAGTACCCTGTCACCTGATAGCCCCACGACGGATCGTAGGGGTGCTCCATCACCGGCATGAGCTCCACATGGGTGAAGCCCATCTCTTTTACATAAGTGACCAGTTCTTTGGATAAGAGTTTATAGCTAAAGGGATTGCCATCCTGGTGTTTGCGCCACGAACCCAGATGCACTTCGTAGATGCTGTAAGGACAATTGAGTTCATTCTTTTTCGGACGGTTGTCCATCCATTTTTTGTCTTTCCACTTATAGTCCAGATCCCACACAATGGAGCAATGGGCCGGTGGTGTCTGGAAGTGGAAGGCATAAGGGTCAATTTTATCAAAACGCAAGCTGCGATTGGTGGATTCGATCTGGTATTTGTAAAAATCACCTTTTTTAATGCCAGAAATAAAACCCTCCCAAATCCCTGAGTTGTCCCAGCGCGGAAATAAGACGTGATCGTCACCCACCCAGCCATTAAAATTGCCTACAACCGACACACTTTTGGCAGCGGGCGCATAGACAGCAAAGTAACAGCCCTCTTCCCCATCCAGCTCGATGAGATGCGATCCCAATTTTTCATACAATCGTATATGTTTCCCCGAACGAAACAGGTAGATGTCATAATCCGTAAAGAGGGTATGCGTTTTTATCTTGTACTCCATATAGTCTCAATTATACAATTTCAAATGTACGGATAATAATGTTTGGAAAATTCAAAAGTTGTTCGCCGGTTACGGAGCATCGGGTGTCGGAGCATCGGGTGTCGAGATCGGA
>CALJKQ010000094.1 GCA_937973565.1 uncultured Saprospiraceae bacterium
AAACCAATGCTGTTGATACCCAAACCGAGATCAAAGCAGCGGAAGGATCAGAACCGGTAAGTCATACTTATGTTCAACCCGGCACCGGTACGGATTCGCTCAAAACGGTAGATCCCAAATTCATCGATATCCTCATGAAGGCAATCGAAGAAAATAACCTGGAAGGATTTGATTATCTTGAATTTAAGAGCAGTCTCCAGTCTTTGTCTAAGATGAATATGGACGATGCCACACGTTACCAGTCAGCGCTGGCAATGGCAAAAACACTGGGAGCCAGTCCGAATAAGATACTTCAGAGTGCCAATCACTACCTTAACATTTTGAAGACCGAAAGTGATAAGTTTCAACAGGCTGTAGAAGCGCAAAAAAGTAAGTTAAACCAGGATCAGGTATCTGGTGTTAAATCCCTTGAACAAGCCATTCAGTCAAAAGAACAGCAAATCCAGCAGTTGACAAAGGAAATAGAGGCTGATAAACAAAAACTAAGTAAGATGCAGGCAGATATCCAACAGGGTGCAGCTAAAATTTCTGATACTTCCAACCGCTTTGCCCAGGCCTATACCCTGGTTAAGAAGCAGATTACCGATGATATTGCATTGATTTCAGCCCATGCACCCAAAGTATAAATGTTCGCCTTTTCTTAGTAAATTTGTGAAATCTAAATTAAGCCGCCAGTTCAATGTCTGAAATTAAACCAAAATCATTCTGGAATAAACCCGAGGGCGTTACAGGCGTGGTTTTTATCCTTGGCGCTGTTTTGGGACTTGCCTATTTTACAGCAACTTCCATCGGATCTCTTCTTTCATTGTTTACGAGCACGGTTGGTCTGGCTATTACACTGGGCTTGATTGGTACGGTAATTTTTCTGGCTTTGGATGGTAAGTCAAGAGCCTTGTTTTCATATATGTTTAAATCTGCCATGCGGTGGATAACAGGACTTTTTATTAAAATAGACCCAATATCCATTCTCAAGGGTTATGTGGATGAACTCAAGTCCAATCTTAAATCAATGCGCAAGCAGATTTATAAACTAAGAGGTCAGAAACATAAGCTCAAAGAGATGATCATCAACAACCAAAAAGAAATTGATGATAATCTGAGTCAGGCCAATCAGGCTAAAAACAACAACCAGGAAGCACAGGTAATTCTGAGAAGCAGAAAAGCTGGCAGATTGCAGCAGTCCAATATGAGGTTGGATGAATTGTATAAGAAAATGGAAATCCTGGATAGGGTACTCAACAAAATGTACCAGAATTCCGCCATACTTGCGGAGGATATTGAGGATCAGGTCACTGTCAAAGAAACCGAAAGGAAGGCTTTGCTGGCTGGTCACAGTGCCATGAAATCTGCCATGAATGTGATCAAAGGCGACAACGATAAAAAAGCTATGTTCGATGCAGCATTGGAAGCCATTGCCGACGATGTGAGCAATAAAGTGGGCGAAATGGAACAGTTTATGAGTCTTTCAGAGAACTTCATGCAAAGCATTGACCTTCAGAATGGTGTATTTGAGGAAGAAGGACTGAAAATGTTGGAAAAATGGGAACAGGAAGGGATCAGCATTTTATTGGGATCCGACAAGCAAAAGATCATCGACCAGACCAACAATGAAAATGAAATATTGGAATTGGATACCCCTCCCATCAGGGAGCCCGAAAAACTGGGTAGATCCAATCAGTATGATATATTTTTTGAATAAATAAAACGCAAGACAAATGGCAACCAGACTAACGGGTTTTTCCAAATTGGTAATCACACTGTCCATACTGGCAGTAATATTTTTTGGCGTAAGATACCTGCTCAACAACACAAAGATGGGTCAGGATCTGAAAAAACAAGCTGAAGAAAACAAAGAGAATGCAGGTGAAGCACCCACTACCAATTCAGCCGGTGACAGAGATCCAAATACACTGAAAATTCAATTGGTAAGCTGGGGTGGTTACGCACCGGGTCTTTATTTCAATGAAGGAGCAGCTGCCAACACCAATAGCAGGTTCTATAAAGATTACGGGTTTAAAGTTGATTTTAAACTCGAGAATGACCTCCTCAATGCTATGAACGCATGGATTGCAGACGAATATGACATCATAGTGCAAACAGCAGATGCATTCCCACTCTATACTTCAGCCAAAGATATCAATCAGTATAGTCCCAAAGCATTTATGCAGGTTGACTGGTCAAGAGGTGGAGATGCTGTCATCGTCAAAAGAAACATCAACTCTGCCAATGATTTGAAAGGAAAAAGAATTGCCGTGGCAGTTCCTTCTCCCGCCCAAACCCTGCTGAATTCAACCCTCGAAGCAGCGGGACTCAAATACAGCGATGTTGAAGTTATCAAAACTACCGACAAT
>CALJKQ010000095.1 GCA_937973565.1 uncultured Saprospiraceae bacterium
AAAAATTAAAAAGGACTGAAATTTCTTCCAGTCCTCCACTTTTAAAATGATAAACCAATATCAATGAAAACAGGTAGGCGAAGCCTTACTCAATAGCAGTTATGCACCAAAAATCGGTCGCATTACTGGACATTACAAAATCATATGGCATATAAAATCTTCCCTTTATTCCCCAATCGGGACCCCATGAGTTTTGTATAATAAAACATTTCTTACTATTATCCCATCCAACAATGGTCACAGCATGACCGCCAATTATTTTCTCTCTTGATTTCGGCAAAGGCATAATGCCGGATCTGTTTTGCCATAATCCACTGAAGGATTCAAATACATCAAATCCAAAACCAACTAAAGTTTTTGAATAAATAGTTTTTTTAATTGCGTCAATGTTTTGCGGAACAGTGGCATAATTTATGGACTGATGTTTTAATCCATCTTTGTATGCTTTTTTTGTTGGTCGCTTGGTGAAATCTTCAATGTGATATTGAAAATACTTTTCATTGCAAATTCCATATTCATTTATTGCTTTGAAAACTTGTCTTATGTCAGCTCCTGAATCTTCACCAATAGTTCCCATTAAAACCCTAGTATTGTAATATAGAAATAATCTGCTTGGATCAAATTTCGTTTTAATATTTTTTTCTCTCGTTTCGTAAAGCGACATCAAGCATCCCATATTTGAGGTACATGATCCTAATTCGCCTTGATTATATATTTTATTTGTTTCCAGTAAAAATATATTTGGCAAAATAATATTTTCGGGCGTTGTTAAATGTATTGCACTTTTAAAATCCCTATTGTCTTTTTTTTGTCTAATCCATCCAAACATAAATTATTTTTTTATCCTATAATGAATCCGTAGCTTCTTGGTGTTCCGCTTGGTAATAAATAATATTTTTTTGTTTGGGTGTCAAAATCATCGAAAGGTTCATTATAAAGGTTCATAATATCATCTGTAGTTAAGACTCTTTTATCGTATAGTCTTAAATGGTCAATGTATCCCTGAACGTATCCAATTACCAAAGGAGTTGTATGTATGTAATCTATTGCTCCAATTCCGCAATATTTATTTGCTACTACAATACTTTGATGTGATCCTGATCCTGTAGTTCCTGCTTTGATTCCGTTTACATAAATATTAACAGTTGATGTTGTGCCTGTACTATCACAGGTTGCGACAACATGATACCAAGTATCTAAATTTAAAGTATTGGTTGATGTTGTTATAACGCTTGAGCTATTAGATCCTACTTTTAAGAATAGATTTCTTGCTTGTGTATATGCGAAACGGACATATGCTGCTGTCCCTGTTCCTAGACTTTGATCACTTGTAAAAATATAGCTTCCATTCGCATCTGCTGTAGCTAATATTTTTATCCAGGCAGAAATTGAAAACGATCCTTGACAATAATCTTGTTGACCAAGTGTAATCCAGTTTGGCGAACCATTAAATTGAATCCCACTTCCAAATAATGAGCCATACCATCCTAAACCTCTACTATGGGTAAAACCGCTTAATGTTCCTTGAACGTGGCTTTGAATATCGGTAACTATATTTCCACCGCCTTCATTAAACAAATAAAATAGTGATAGATTCTTTTGATATGGGTGATCCCTCCTAAACTTTTTTGGGATGGAATATCTCATTTCAAAAACGAATACCTATTTATTTGAAGAGAGCGACGAACGGACGTTCGTCGCAACAGTTACGAACGTAATGGGGGTTGCAAATACCGGGATCTGGCGAGGACCGACATCAGATCAGCTTCCTTATAGAATTGAAAGGGATAGGTTTTAGAGGCCATGGGTGAATTGAGAAAAGCGGCAATTTGCTGTTCGTTGATAGAATCATCCAGTTGATGGGCCTGGCAGTAATCATGAATAGTATCGATCCAGAACACCGTGAGGGTTTCATGGTAGCCACCCTTTTCATCGTTGATACCGCCCAGTGAGTGATTGTACATGATGATTCGCGGTCTTATGAGGCAAAGGGCTTTGTCCCGGCCATAACGGGCCACATAAACCAGAGCGGTAATGAGGTGTGCCTCATGGGTCCATTCTTCCTTGGGCAGACTCAGGTCTTCAAATTGGGCGATGAGTTGTTGGATTTCGGCCATAGACTTCATGGTGGTGAATTTTGTGTGCAAAGATAGGGTTTGGGAGTGAATCGGAAATCTAGACGTAGGTAAGACTACTAGCCCAAACTCCAGTATACCTCCAAAATGTATCCGGAAAACCAATGAAGATAAAAAAATCCCAACCCCGTAGGGGTGGTAAGATACCAACCTTTCGTAATAAAATTCCACTATTTTGAATAGGAAAAAATCAAAATAATTATCAATCTTTAAACAATTATTCCACATTAAATTTCTCAATAATGCCAAAAAATTAAATCATGACAAATATTATTTGGCAGAAGATTTTCGTCATTTCAAAAAATCAAGAAAAACCGAACTTTGTGTTATAAAAAATTAGTCATGAATTATGTAAGTGCTGCCGAAGCGGTATCGGTAATTAAGTCAGGTGATCGCATCTATTTGCATGGAGCTGCTGCTACTCCCAATGTATTGATTCAGGCATTGGTAGAGCGGTATGAAGAACTAGAAAATGTGGAAATATGCCATGTCCACACAGAAGGTCCTGCCAACTATGTAAAAGAACCTTACAACAAAAGTTTTTACAGCAACAACTTTTTTATTGGAGAAAATGTAAGGTCACACATAGGTACCGGGAATGCCCAATATTTGCCGGTATTTTTAAGCGAAATACCCTACCTATTCAGGAGGAATATATTGCCACTGGATGCCGTTTTCATCAACGTATCGCCACCTGATAAACACGGATACTGTTCTTTGGGTGTAAGCGTAGAAGCTACATTGGCAGCCGTAGAAACTGCCAAATATGTCATTGCCGAGATCAACGATCAAATGCCGCGCACCCAGGGTGATGGCAACATACACATATCCAAAATACACAAAGCAGTGCGGGTGAGTGAGCCCATTTTTGCTGCTGCTCCCGCTGAATTGACCCCCGAAGAAATCAGCATTGGCAAATACATTGCCGGCATCATCGAAGACGGCTCTTGTTTACAGATGGGCATCGGTGCCATACCCAATGCAGTGCTGTCTCAGCTTACCAACCACAAAGACCTGGGCATCCATACTGAGATGTTTTCAGATGGCATTATTCCTTTGGTAAAAAGTGGCGTGATCAATGGTTCCAAAAAGAAAAATCATCGCAACAAAATTGTGACCACCTTCCTTTTAGGATCCAACGAACTTTACAAATTTGTAGAAGACAATCCCATCCTAAGGATGAAAGATGTTGCCTATGTCAACGACACCGCCAACATCCGTAAAAACAAGAAAGTAGTGGCCATTAACTCTGCCATCGAAATCGACCTCACTGGTCAGATTTGTGCTGATAGCATTGGATCCAGAATGTACTCCGGTGTAGGCGGACAAATGGACTTCATGCGCGGTGCCTCCTTATCAGAAGGTGGCAAACCCATCATTGCCATGTCGGCTGCCACCAAAAAAGGACAGAGCAAAATAGTACCTTACCTCAAACAAGGCGCCGGTGTAGTATCCACCAGAGCCCACGTCCACCACATTGCCACAGAATACGGCATCGTTGACCTTTACGGCAAAAACCTCGCACAAAGAGCCAAAGCCCTGATCAGCATTGCACATCCCAATTCGAGAGAAGAGTTGGAACGTGCTGCATTTGAGATGTTTGGGAAGGTTTGGTGATGACGGAGCATCCGGGGACCGAGCATCCGGCAACTGAGCATCCGGCAACTGAGCATCCGGGGACCGAGCATCCGGCAACTGAGCATCCGGGGACATGACTGAGCGGTTGCTACGAAGTAGCAATTTGATTGCCGGTGGCAATCAAAAG
>CALJKQ010000096.1 GCA_937973565.1 uncultured Saprospiraceae bacterium
TGTAGTAAAAACCATTATCCGCAGATATATTGACCTTGGTTGGGGTTGACTTGGTTGTAGGAAAAGAACTTCTTCTACCCGGCAGCTGCAGGTTTAGTGCATTGGGAGTAACCATAGACGAAGTAAGCATAAAAAAGATAAGCAAGAGAAAAATGATGTCTGTTAATGAAGACATATTAAAATCTGCTTTGGCCCTTTGTTTTCTTTGAATTGACATATTTCTAACTATGGGGTTGTGTTGCCAGGATAGCGCGCAATTTCAAACCGCTGGCGATTTTCATTATAATATGCATTTTATCATATGTCACACCCGTTTCAGCAATTATCGATATGGTGGCATTTTCTTTATTTTTGGAATACCTAACGTAAGTAGCCACGTCTTTTTCTATGGTTTCCCAGGAAGATGCCTTTCCGTTAAGGCTAACCGTATCATCAAGCTTGATCATGACAGCGATGTCTGTTGGTGCTACCGTCTTTGAGTCAGATTCGGGCAGGGGCATGTTGATCTGCACCATCTTGGATGTCAACATGAAAAAGATCAGTAACAGGAAAATAATATCCGTCAGTGACGAAAGATTAAATTCTGCCTGAACTTTACTTCTGTTTTTACTTAACATGTCTGCGCTTAAGCTTATCTTGATGGTTCTTGCAGAAGATCCATGAACTCAAGTGTGGATCTTTCCATAAGGAAAATTACTTGTTCAACTTTCGCTACCAGGTAGTTGTAACCTACGAATGCAAAGATACCGATACACAAACCAAAGGCTGTCGTGATCAAAGCCTGGTAGATACCACCTGCTAATACATCCGGCGTAACATTTTGCTCACTCGCCATTTTATAGAAGGCAATGATCATACCCGTTACAGTTCCGAGGAATCCAATCATTGGCGCAGCTCCGGAGATACTAGCCAGAGTTGATAGATTTTTTTCCAATTTGAACACTTCCAGGTTACCGACATTTTCAACAGCTGCATCTATGTCCTTCAAGGGTTTGCCAATCCTTTGCAGCCCCTTTTCAACCATCCTGGCAACAGGGGTGTCTGTTGATCTGCATAAATTTTTAGCTCCTTCAATATTATTGGATGCAACGGCTGCTCTGATGTTATTGATGAAATTGTCATCAATTTTACCTGCTTGTGATATGGTTAGCCACCTTTCCACAAAGATGTAAACGGCAATGATTGACAACAATAATAACACAAGAACGTTGGCTACCCCCAAAGGGCCACCCAACAAGATTAAGTCAATAAGGTTTTGTTCCTGCTGCACGGTCTCTGTTGTTGTAGTAGCCGCATCCTGGAATAAGAAAAAACTTAAGTTAAACATATTACAGATTTTGTTTGTATTCTATTTTATGACCAAACGCAGAGTCAGGTCTAATTATTATCGCTGGCAAATATACAAATAGAAATATATATTAGATAAATATTTAATCTGTTTAATGAATATTTAATCCCACCTACTTTTCATCATTATCAACTACCTTTGTTTCTTTTTTTTATGAAAATTCCATTCTATAAATACCAGGGCACCGGCAATGATTTTGTGATCATTAATGGCATCGAACAGAACTTAAATTCAATAGAATGTTCGGTTGTGGCTAATATATGCAATAGAAGATTTGGCATTGGGGCTGACGGATTGATGATTATTTCAAAAAGCGCCAATTACGACTTTGAAATGATTTATTACAACTCAGACGGCGGCTTGAGTACCATGTGTGGTAACGGTGGTCGTTGCATTGCACATTTAGCCAAAAATCTGGGTATAGCTGAAAACATCGTAAAATTTATCGCCGCCGATGGACCCCACCAGGCAGAGGTATTCAATGGTCAAGTAGCCTTGGAAATGTGCGATGTGTCCAAAATTGAAAAGATATCGGAAAATGACTATGTGGTCAATACCGGATCCCCCCATTATGTAAGAATTACAAATTACGAAGACCTTGCCCATATCGTAGAAGTTGGCAGATCAGTCAGGTACAACGAACCCTATGCAACGGAAGGAATCAATGTCAATTTGATTCACTGGGACGGAAAAATGTTACATGTAGCTACATACGAAAGAGGTGTAGAAGATGAAACACTGAGCTGTGGCACCGGTGTAACGGCGGCTGCCCTGATAGCAGCCATGCATTATGGGATTGATGCTCCGGTTCATGTGCAAACAAAAGGCGGGGAACTGGAAGTGAACTTTCAGCAGCGTCAAGGCATGTTTACCAAGGTCATTTTAAAAGGCCCTGCTGTCATGGTTTTTAAAGGACAGATTGAAATATGACACCTGAACCCGGAAACTTTATTACACAACCACTTTACCGATTAAGCTCTCCTCTATTTTACTTAATGGGGATTTTTGCTGTCGCTCTCGGTTATATTTCCGGACAAACGCCCATGGTATGGATTCAATTACAGCAAGTAAAAAAATATAAGCTGGGGAGCGAAGAAGTAAGCAGGTTTCTGGAGACCAACGACTTTTCGATCCTGCACCTGAATGCCAATACCGGCCTGTTGCTGATGTTGTGTATGTTTATAGGTGCCTGGCTTGGTTATCTTTTTTTTCTCAGACTCTCTAAGATTCCCTTGCTCAAAACCATAACCTTGAGAATCCAATTTGATTGGTCCCGCTACTTATTTGGTTTCGGAGTATGGATGCTCTTAACGATTTTGGTAGAAATCATTTTTTATATCAATAAACCGGAAATATACCATTGGCGATTTGATGCAGACAACTTTATAATTCTTTTGCTGATCGGAATCAGTCTTGTGCCGGTTCAGGCTGCCTTGGAAGAAGTATTTTTTAGAGGGTTTGTTCTGCAAGGTCTTTTTGCAACTTCAAAAAAAATAGGTTTATCTCTGCTAATATCAACCCTTTTCTTTTCGATGGTTCATTCCATGAATCCAGAAATTGAAAAATATGGATTCTGGACTATGCAGGTTTATTATTTGGGTGCAGGTTTATTTTTGGCTTTCCTTGGCTTAGCAGACAATGGTCTGGAGTTGTCGATGGGCATTCATGCAGCTACCAATGTCTTCGGCTCTGTTTTACTAAAATACGAAGGCAGTGTATTGCAAACCCAAACATTGGTAGAGCAAAAACTGGTTAATCCCTGGCCCATGATCTTTACTTTTTATCTTTCAGCTGCTATCATGTGGTGGCTTTGTTCCAAAAAGTATGGATTTTCATTGAGCCGTGCCCTGGAGGTTAAAAAGAGTAAAGATGAACCAATTATTTCCTAAAAGTATTAACATAAAAGACTTTGTTGTAATGTCTTCAAAATCATTCTAAAGTATTAAAATTATCCATGGAAATTTATCCAAGAGATTTATTCGATAAGCTGGAATTCAATAAGTTATTACATCTAATTTCCAACGAGTGTCAGGGTGAAGCTGGCAGGGAAAGGGTATTGAACGCAACCATCAGCACCGATAAACCGGAAATAGACCGATGGCTGAATGAAACCGATGAATATAAAAAATGCCTGGAACGATCCGCCTCCCTACCCTGCGGGCCTTATGAAAAGATAGAGGAAGATTTGTTCTATCTGTCGAAAGAAGGGTATGTTCTGGAAGTAGAGAGCATACAAAGACTCCACAGAATCATGTACCTGGGCATCCAGATTTATCATCATTTTCAGGACTACCAGTTGCAAAAAACAGCGCCGCACTTAAGTCAGATTGCGCTGGAAATTAGGTTGGACAACAAATTGATCCGCGAAATAGAAAGGATATTTGATGATGAAGGCAATGTCAGACCCAATGCCTCTGATCAATTGCTCAAGATCTCAAAATCGATCGTAAACAAAGAGCGGGAGGTAGAAAAAACATTTCACCAGGAAGTAGTGCTTTACAGGGAGCGCGGATATCTCACTGAAAGTTTTGAATCCATCCGCAATGGTCGCACGGTGTTGATGGTAGCAGCCGAACACAAACGAAAAATTCCCGGAATCATCCATGATGAATCTGCTACCGGAAAAACCGTATTCATTGAACCGGAAAAGACGCTGGCTTTGAATAATGAGGTGCACAACTTATATGCCGAAAGAAGAGCAGAAATTTATAAAATCATCAGAGAATTGTGCCACCTTCTGCGGCCCTTTGGTGAATCCATTGCTCATACTTTTGAAATCATCACACAATTGGATGTGATCAGGGCTAAAGCCAGATTTGCCTTGCAAACCAAATCCGGTAAACCCACAATCGGAGGAAAGGCAGGCTTTGAACTAAAAGATGCCCGCAACCCATTATTATACCTAAGATTTCAGGAACAACAGCGCAAGACCATTCCTTTTAATCTTACGCTGGACAAAACGCATCGCTTTTTAATCATCAGTGGACCGAATGCAGGCGGTAAATCGGTAACACTTAAAACCATAGGGCTTTTACATCTCATGGCGCAAGCCGGCATACTGATACCGGCAGACGAAAATTCACGGTTGAGTATATTCCACAATTTTTTTGTTGATATCGGGGATCAGCAAAGTCTGGAGGATGACTTAAGTACCTACAGCAGCCACCTTGCCAACATGAAACATTTTGTGAGTCATGCCAACGACAAAACACTGATCTTAATTGATGAGTTTGGGTCAGGTACGGACCCCAAAATTGGAGGAGGCATTGCAGAAGCACTACTCAAAAAAATGCAGGAAATAAAGTGTTTTGGAGCTGTCACCACCCACTACTCTAACCTCAAATATTTTGCTTTCAAAAATCATGGCTTTATCAATGGAAGTATGGAGTTTGACAGGAAAGGGCTCTCCCCTACTTATCAATTGATAGTTGGCAAACCCGGCTCTTCCTTTGCATTTGAAATTGCAGAAAAAACAGGATTACCTGCAGATGTACTGGAATATGCCAGGAAAAATGCCGGTAAGCACGAGCAAAGCATGGAAGAGATGCTGGTAAACCTGCAAGCCGAGAGACAGGAGTTTGAAAAAAAGATGGCATTGGTCATGGACAAAGAAGAACGTCTGGACCGATTGATGAAGACCTACGAACAATTGCATGGTGAGCTTGAATTCAGAAGAAAAAAACTCAAGTTAGAGCAAAAAGAAACCGCGTTATACCAGCAGGCAGAGATGCAAAAGGAGCTTCAAAAAATGCTTCGCTCGGTGAAAAACATGGCAAAGGAAGAAGATATCCAAAAAGTACTGGAAGAAAAAAAGACACACACCAAGGTAATAACAGAGCAGATCGAGCAGCTTAAAGACGACATGTATACCCACACCGTCAAGACTCAAAAGGCCATAGAGGTAGGTGGTTATGCACAGGTTAGAAACGGGACCAGCATAGGAAAAATATTAAGCATCGACAAGGACATTGCCGAACTGGAATTAGGCTTTTTTAAAATTAAAGTGCCGTTGAAAGATCTCATTCCTTCATCTAAACCCCTGGAAACGCAGAGCGAAAGATCTGTAAACACCAGCCAGGTCTCTGGATACGGATCTTTTGATTCAAAATTGGATCTCAGAGGGTATAGAGCAGATGAAGCCATGATGTTTTTGGAAGAGTTTCTGGAGAAAGCGCTGATCAACAATGCCCATGAACTAAGAATAATCCACGGGGTTGGAAATGGCACGCTCAAGAAAAAGGTCCACGCCAAGTTTAAAGAATACAAAGACATTAAGAAATATTGGCATCCGGAAGAACAACTGGGTGGAGAAGGCGTAACATACGTAAGCTTGTAAATGTGAATACTTATAAAGTAATAGACACCACTGATGGCGGTAAAACTCTATTTTCCGATGTTTATCGGGCCAGTTACCATTCTATTCACGGAGCCATCGAAGAAAGTCTGAAAGTTTTTATAGAGCTAGGCTTGCAATTTGTGAGTGCCAATAAAAAAGATAAGGTTAAAGTCTTTGAGATGGGCTTCGGCAGCGGCCTCAATGCACTACTCAGTTTCCAATATGCATCCCTAAATGGTTTCGAGATTGAATACCATGGTGTGGAGGCCCACCCCCTGCCCCAAGAAACCATAAGAGAGTTGAACTATGCATCCCTTTTTGCAGCTCCCTGGAATTCCAATTATCAGCTGCTACATAGCGAAAGCTGGGGACAAATGCATGAAATGAAAGATTGTGGTAAATGGATTAAATACCCCGTCAAAATACAGGAATTTAACCATGATCAGCATTTTGATCTCATTTATTTTGATGCTTTTGCACCGGATTGTCAGCCGGAACTGTGGACTGAAGAAATTTTCACGAAAATGTACTCCTTGCTGGCAGATGGCGGTTTATTGACAACTTATTGTGCCAAAGGCAGTTTCAAAAGGACATTAAAATCGGTTGGATTTAAGGTGGAGAGTCATCCCGGACCTGCCAGAAAAAGAGAAATTACCAGAGCCTTAAAGATTTAAAGGCAGTTTATAAATATTTAGAGAACGGTAAATTTTCTTTATATTTGCACCGCTAATGCCCAAGTGGCGAAATTGGTAGACGCACTGTGTTCAGGGCGCAGCGTTCGTAAGGGCGTGCTGGTTCGAATCCAGTCTTGGGCACCATCCCCGGTTGTATTACAGTCGGGGATTTTTTTTAAATAAGATCACTCATTCTGGAGCGGTGGGGAAATTTCATCTCGATCAAAAGGGCAATTTTATTTGCCACTTTGCCTGCTTTGATTTTATTGAGATGCTGGAGCAATTCATCGATAAAAACATAGGCATGTTGGCCGATATGTTGGTTCAGGTAAGCCTCAGTCATGTTTTCATACAAATCCGTCACCTTTCCGGGAAATAACTTAAATAAATGTTCATCTACCATCATAAGCAACCTGAAATCGCATTTCTCAATCATCCAATCCATGAGTGCATCATCCTGCTGCGATCTGAACAAATATTGTGTGAAAAAAGTGGGATCCAATTTATAGGTATTGGCCTTCCTGGAAACTTCAGCTCTAAATTGATTAAAAACTTCATCGTTTTGCGTCTGTCTTAACCAATCCACCAATTTTAAATCTTTGGAGTGTAAAAAATACTGAGCCGCTTTAGATACCAATAATTTGGGTTTATAAACTGCCAACGCTTTGAGGTGAATGGTTGCCATTTTAGAGTTTACTTTTTCATAGGATTGGCACAAGGCATCTATTTCTTTAAAATAGGCATTTTGGAGCAATAGCTCGCCTGTTTTTTCAAGCAAATGAAGATGCTTGGCATCCAAAGTAATGGATTCACCCAATTTTACCTGTACGATGACCAGCGAAGCGCACAATACCACCATTTGGGCTTCATCTTCCCGCTTTCGCCTCAGTTGGTTGTGGATGATTTCATGGACGTTTTCAGGCAATTGATTCAATCTTAGTAAGATCAAAAGACAATTGGATCTCAAATCCAGATAGGAATAATAAGAATAATTGCAAATTTCCTGCATAAAGGCAATGGCAGCATGCAGAACATCATAAGCAGCATTTTTTTGTGTGATAGCATCCATCAATTCATGGCACACTGATATGTTTTTTTCCAGCAATGGTAATGAGTGGGGCACATGGTGAAGTGTATAACAGAGTTTTGAAAGCGTTGTCTTGATCAAAATAAATGCTTCGCCAAATTGATTGAGGGCAATGGCATCTTTTGCCTGCTCTAAAAACTCACCGGCCACATTATTCAGATTTCTTACATCGTTCATTTTGATGGTTGATTCACCACCTGTCACCGGTTTCACAATAGCATCCAGGATAGATCTGTACTTTTTTTCATTGTCTTTAACATCGACCTTTCTAGCAAAATGTACTTTTAAGGCTGTGGATAATTTTCTGTCGTTTTTTGCATAGGCTTTGACAAAGGACTTCAATTCTTCCTTAGTAACTTTTTCAAGAAGCATTGAAAGGTTGATGCTGCCGGAAACTTCTTTTTTTTCTGGTATTTCTTCTTCTACGGGTAAAGAGGATTTATAGGCCAGAAGCGATGCTACAATGTGGGGACAAGACTTATGACTCCTGAATTCATTGCAATCACAACTGGCTTTCTGATATTTTGACAACGGACGAAGCCACTCTACCTCAAATTTGTTTTTATCCGAAACGATGAAGGAAAAGAGGTTTTTTTCAATGGCAGTCATTTCCAATACACCGCCCTGTTCAAAAATTTCTTCTCCCCGAAGAAATAAATCATCCTCGAACAGAAGTTCTATATTTTCCTGAAATTTTTTCTTTGAATTCAATTCAAATGGATATTGATCAAATTAATCTGCTAAGATAGCGATTATAGCCATAATTTGGTAAAGAATGGCTCTTTTGCCCGGGTACCGGAGGTTTTACCACAGAAATATATTTCGTTTGAAAGATTTTTTCTTAGTTTTGGTTGGTCGAGGGAAAATATTCTATCCACTTATAATTATCAGAGAATGTCTATAAAAAGATTGTATATAACCAGACATGCAAAATCCGATTGGGCAAATCCGGGTTTGGATGACATTGACAGACCACTCAATGAGAGGGGAAAAAAGGATGTTCCATCCATGGCTGAAAAAATGAAGACATTGCAATATCAAGTCGATCATATTATCTCGAGCAATGCCCGACGCGCCAGGGAAACGGCTGACCTCTTTCATACTCATTATCCCCAGGCGACGATCAAAAATGAGCACCAGCTATACCACGCCGACATCGATGAAATTTTTCAAACCTGTATCGAATTGGACAAAGAGGCAGACAATGTGATGTTGGTGTGTCATAACCCGGGCATCACTTATTTTGCAAATGTAATCTGTGGAGCCAATGTAGACAATGTTCCAACCTGCGGAGTTTTGGTTATAGATGTAGACAGCAATGACTGGGCATCTCTCGATATGTCGAAATTTCATCTCGTCAATTTTATTTATCCCAAGATGTAAGATGAAACACATCCTTTTTCCAAAATTGATGCTACTGCTTTTGTTGTCAGTAATGAGTTGCAAAACAGAGTCAAAAGAAATACAACTACCTATCCCAAGGGAAAAGTTAAGGGCCATACTTATGGATGTGTACCTGGCCGGTTCCGCCGCAGAATTGAACCCATCTTCCAATAAAGACAGTTTACAACAACTTTACTTAACCGAAATCTGTAAAATTCACAAGGTAAGGCCCGAGGATATTTCCCGTTGTAATCAAATTTTACAGCAAAACCTGAAATTAAACGCCGAGCTTCAAAAAGAGATACTGGACAGCCTCAACAAAGTCCCAACAAAGGGGGTTCACACATTCCAATGATGATCTGCACATAAACTTAAGATTAAATTAATATACAATTGCCCTATATCGGTCGTGGGAACTTTAATTTTGTATTAATTTGTTAAAACAATATATGACGAAACCCATAAAAATCCTGATTGTAGACGACGAGGAAGACATCCTTGAGTTTTTGGAGTACAATCTGGAAAAGGCAGGATATGTGGTTTTCAAAGCTTCAGATGGGCAAAGTGCCGTAGAAAAGGCCAAAAAAGAAATTCCTCACCTCATTGTAATGGACATCATGATGCCTATTATGGATGGCATTGAGGCATGCGAGCAAATCAGAAAGATTCCTGAATTAAATGCTACCCTTATTTGTTTTCTGACTGCCAGAAATGAATCTTTTACGCAAATCAGTGCTTTAGACGGAGGCGGCGATGATTTCATTACCAAACCCATCAAACCCAATGTTTTCATCAGCCGAATTAAAGCCATCCTGAGGCGTCACAAAGAACTGGCGCAAAATGATGATGCACAAGGATTCCAGGATTTTGGCAAACTAAGCATCAACCATGAAACCTTTTCGGTTGTTCTTGACGGTCAGGAAATAGCGCTGGCTAAAAAGGAATTCGAATTGCTTGCTTTACTGGCAACAAAGCCGGGCAAAGTATTCAAAAGAGATGAGATAATGAAAAAGATTTGGGGCGAAGACATCATTGTAGGTGACAGGACTCTTGATGTTCACATCAGGAAAATCAGAGAGAAAATTGGCGACAAATACATATCAACCCTAAAAGGTGTGGGTTATAAGTTTGAATTTTAGCCCTTTCATCCATTTGTAGCACTTGGGTACAATTGTTACCTTTGTTCAAATTTTAACCTATGGAGGTCCTCGTGATCCTTTTACTTATTGCCCTGAACGGCATCTTTAGTCTCTCAGAAATGTCGCTGGTTTCTGCCAGAAAATTCAAATTGGACAACGAGGTTAAAAAAGGCAATCCCGGTGCTAAAGCAGCTCTGGAAGTATCTCAAAACCCTACCCGACTCTTATCGACAGTTCAAATTGGCATTACGGTAATTGGCTTATTACTCGGAATTTTTAGCGGGGCCAATATTACAGATGATTTTGAAAAATGGCTGCTGGAACTTGGTTTACCTGTCTTATACGCCCATAGCGTTGCCGTAGTGGTTGTGGTGGTGATGATCACTTATTTTTCCATCGTTTTTGGTGAATTATTGCCAAAGCGTATAGGATTAACTTATCCTGAAAGCATTGCAATTATTATGGCCAAACCGATGCAATTATTGGCAACGCTGGCCAGCCCTTTTGTGTGGTTGCTCTCTCACACAAACGACTTAGTACTCAAGCTTTTGAAAATCAAACCATCGTATGAAAGTAAGGTTACAGAAGAGGAGATAAAATCCATGATTCAGGAAAGTACCGAGGGTGGCGAAATTCAGGAGATCGAACAGGATATAGTGGAAAGGGTCTTTGAAATGGGCGATAGAACGGTCAACTCTCTGATGACTCACAGATCCGACATGGTGTGGCTGGACATAGACGATACCAAAGAAGCCACAGAAGAGAAAATTAAAAATGAAATACATTCTGCCTATCCCCTTTGCAAGGGGGATTTGGATCATTTGTTGGGGCTAGTTTTATTGAAAGACATGTACCTGCAAATGAAGGATGGCCATTTTGATTTAGTAGCGCTTAAACAACAACCCATCCTGGTTGCTGAATATACTTCTGCCTATAAAGTATTGGAGAAATTTCGCCAGGAAAGAATCCATTACGCCATTGTCATAGATGAATACGGTGCAACAGCCGGCTTTGTGACTATGGACGACCTTTTGGATGCCCTGCTGGGCGATCTTACAGAAAGTCACCACGAAGAGTATGGGGTATTTGAAGCAGGAAACGGAATCTGGGAAATTGATGGACAGTATAGTTTTTTTGAATTCTGTAAGTTTTTTGACCTGAATGAAAATGAAGAACTAAACAGTGAATTCAATACTGTTGGCGGTTTGTTCTTTTACACACTGGACGAAGTGCCTAAGGAGGGAGACACCATTGAATATCAGGGTTTTCAGCTGACAATCACAAAAATGGAACTCAATAGAATACTGAAGATATCCTGTAAAAAAAAGTAAAATCAACAAGACTTACCTACCCCCCAGAATATGGCCAACCAAATAAGGCCTTTGACAAGGAAAAATAAAAAACCTGCTATTCCAAGGGTTTTGAAGTACTGGACAATTTTTGATCTCCCGGTGGACTGAGATACGTTGTTTGTTTCCATATTACCTTTGCCTGATTGCATACGCCAATAAACACAAAATTTTGAAAAAGGTTTCCCGTCAAGTGCCCATAAGTACTCTGGTGAGAAAAAGAATACATATTCACGGCAGAAAGCAGGGAATTGGTCTAAAAGACCGCGCAAAAGCTTTAAAAAGTGTACTTTTGCAGCCTTAACAACGATTGGTTGTAACCATGGAAAGAAATCACATCATAGGTTTTATTTTAATATTTGCTACTTTATTGATTTTCAATATAGTAAGTTCTCCCTCCAAAGAGGAGCTGGCCAAGAGTCAGCACATAAGAGACTCTATCGAAATGGCTTCCAAAAAGCCAAAACAAGCCCCCTCTGCGGTTGGTGCCACCAGCACCGGAAATGAAAAGATTACTCAATCCGAGGTAGCCGTAAAGGATAGCCAGGTAGTGCTGGAAAATGAAGTAATCAAAGCTACCTTCAGCTCTAAAGGAGGTAAACTGGTAGCAGTTGAACTTAAAAAATACGACAAGGTTCAGGAAATTAACGGATTGCCGACCAAATCAAAAGTGGTCTTACTCAACGATGAAAAAAACGAGTTTGACGTAAGGGTTATTAAAGATGGCAAAAAGTTATCTACCGCTCAATCGCTTTATAGTCCGGCAGTTTCAGGTAATACAGTAAGTTTTACCCTACAGTTGGATAGCGCTCACCAGGTAGTACAGCAATATAAACTCCAACCCAATGCATATATAATCGATTATGCCATCGAAGGAAAAGGCATAGAATCCAATGGTGCCTTCATACACTGGATCAATTACATTGATAAGTTGGAAATGGGACACCGATACGAACAGCAGACCAGTACTGTTTACTACAAAGACAGTGCAGAAGACAATGCAGATTACTGCAGTTGTACTTCCAATGATTCGGATAATCTTTCCGGCAAGAACATTCAATGGCTTTCTCACACCAACCAATTTTTCAACAGCTCGTTGATCAGTAAGTCGGGAGGCTTCAAAGATGCAATGATGGCTACTGAGTTGATTGACTTTACCAAAAATGACAACCTCAAAAAGCTTAGCTCAGATTTTGAAGTACCACTAACAGGTGGCAAACACACAATGCAATGGTATATTGGTCCTAATGAATTTAAGACGCTGCAATCTTTCAATATCGGGCTTGAAGAAATCATTCCGTATGGATCCAGTATATTTGGTTCTCTCAACCGTTGGGTGATAAGACCATTTTTTGACTTTCTCAATAGTTTTATTTCCAGCAAAGGCTTGGCTATCATCTTTTTGATTTTCCTCATCAAGATGTTGCTTTATCCGCTTTTGTATAAAATGTTGCATAGTCAGGCAAAGATGGCAGCATTGAAGCCTGAGTTGAATAAGATCAAAGACAAACACAAAGAGGACCTGCAAAAGCAGCAGATGGAATCCATGAAGGTTTACCAGGAATTTGGCGTAAGCCCATTGGCTGGTTGTTTACCCATGCTCTTGCAAATGCCCATCTGGATTGCTTTATACCGATACTTTCCGGCATCTATCACATTCCGACAGGAATCATTTTTGTGGGCACCGGATCTATCTTCTTTTGATGCCTTTTTCAGATTGCCTTTTGAAATACCCTTCATGGGAGCCCACTTGAGTTTGTTTACCATTTTGTGGGCGGTATCCACACTTGTTTATACATATTACAGCACAAAAGATGTTGATATGTCGGCCAATCCTGCCATGAAATACGTACAGTATTTTATGCCATTGATGTTTTTAGGATTCTTCAACAGCTATGCCAGTGGATTGACCTGTTACATGTTCTTCAGCAATTTGATCAACATCATCCAGACAATAGTCACCCGTAAGTTTATTTTTGATGAAGAAAAGATCAGAAAAGAACTGGATCTGCAGAAAAACAAGCCCAAGAAAAAAGGAGGCTTCCAGGCAAAATTGGAAGAGGCAATGAAACAGCAGCAAAAACTTGCCGAAGAGCGCGCAAAATCAAAAAAATAAAAAGTGAAACCTTCTGGTGTTATCGGTGCAGGGAGTTTTGGCATAACAGTAGCAAATCTTTTAGCCGAAAATACGGATGTACTACTTTTCTCGAGAAAAGAACAAGTAGTTCACCAGATCAACAATACCCACAAGCAGCTTGGATACGCCATATCGCCCCGCGTTACTGCCACAATGGACCTAAAATTGATTTGCAGCAGTTGTGATGTGATCTTTTTGGTGGTACCATCCGGAGCGATGCGATCAACGGTACAGGCCATGAGTCCCTATTTAAGACCCTATCACATCATCATCCACGGCACCAAAGGATTAGACACCAGCCTCATAAAAGATGAAGATCTGGAACTCGGGCATTTTGACATGAAGCAGGTATGCACGATGAGCGAAGTTATTGCGCAGGAATCTACCGTGCTGAGAATCGGTTGTATGGCCGGTCCCAATCTGGCTAAAGAAATTCTTCAGGGCTTACCTGCCGCCTCAGTTATTGCATCAGAATTTGATGAAGTAATTAAAATGGGGCAGGATCTGCTTACCAGTAAAAGATTTACCATTTTTGGCAGTTATGATCTTAAAGGAGCTGAGATCAGCGGGTCATACAAAAACATTATAGCACTTGCTTCCGGCATCGTGAGTGGCCTGGGTTTGGGTAAAAACATGGAAGCCCTGTTGATCACCCGAGGTCTTTCTGAAATGATTGAATATGGCACATCCATGGGCTTATCGGGACAGGCATTTTTTGGTGCAGCCGGTTTGGGAGATTTGATTGCAACATCCACGAGCGACAAAAGCCGAAATTTTGGATTTGGTTATCGATTTGCCAAAGGCGAAAAAAGAGAAGATATCATCAAAAGCAGCGTCGAAGTGGTTGAAGGTGTCAGGACGTTGAAGATCATTTATTTTATGGCAAAGTACCATCAAATTGCTCTCCCGATCACCAATTTGTTGTACCGGGTCATTTACGAGGATTTTGATGTCAAGAAGGCCATTGAAATATTAATGAGCATACCGAATGCACCGGATGTGGATTTCAATATTGTCAGATAAGGTCAAAGAAATAAAGTAATATGACCATTACCCTATTAATTGTTGTGTTTACCTGCCTGGTTTCATGGTTTGCATTCAACCGTCCTTCCTGGCTTAGCGCGCTGGCACACTATCCGGTTGCTGAATACCACCATGGTGAAAAGTACAGGTGGTTAACCGGAGGTCTGGTTCATGCCGACATCTTTCATCTTTTTATCAATATGTATGTGCTATATGGTTTTGGCACCCCCGTTGAATCCTTTTTCAGCGCCATACATGGGCCAACCTTAGGGCCCATTATGTTTACCCTGTTCTATTTCTTTGCTATTGTACTTTCCAATTTGCCTACCTACATGAAAAACAAAGACAATAGCCGATACAGAGCGGTTGGTGCATCCGGAGCTACCTCTGCCATTGTATTTTCTTTCATTGTATTTGAACCCACGGCAGAACTGGGTTTATTCTTTGTTGTTCCCATTAAAGCCATACTTTTCGCTATTCTGTACTTGGTTTATTCAAGCTGGGCCAGCAAAAAGAATTACGACAACATTGATCACGATGCCCACTTTTATGGTGCTGTTGCAGGATTTCTATTCACCATAGCCATGAAACCTGCATTGTTTTCAATTTTTATT
>CALJKQ010000097.1 GCA_937973565.1 uncultured Saprospiraceae bacterium
TAAGCGGTGTATCCTTATTGGAAATAGCAACATATCACGCTGATAAGGGAGGTACTCATCTTTTTATCGATGAAATTCACAAAAGCAAAGACTGGAGCCGAGAACTAAAAACAATATATGATTTATTTCCAAACCTGAATATTGTCTTTACCAGTTCTTCTATCCTGGAAATTTACAAAGGACAGGCCGACCTGAGCAGAAGGGTTATAATGTATGATTTGAATGGCTTGTCATTCAGAGAATTTTTACAGATTGAAGCCGGATTGAAATTCAAACATTATCATCTCAATGATATTTTGGAGCATCATCCGGAAATTACCCATGAGATCCTGGATGCAGGAATAAAGCCTTTGAAATATTTTAATAACTACCTCAACTATGGTTACTATCCCTTTTACCTGGAAAATGTAGCAGCCTACCCGATTAAACTCTTGAATATTATTAATCTAACGCTGGAGGTTGACTTGGTGAGTATAAAAAATGTAGATCCGGTCAGTATTCCTAAACTTAAAAAATTAATCAGCATCCTCGCGTCTTCGGTTCCTTTTCAACCTAATATAAGCAAGCTTGCCGGAAGCCTGGAAATCACCAGGAATACGCTTTTACTTTACCTGCAGTACTTAAAGCAGGCTAAAATTCTGAATCTACTCCAGGATGATGGCAGTAGTTACAGTTACATCGCGAAACCTGATAAAGTTCTGTTGCACAATGCAAATTTATTGTTGTGTCTACAACCCAAAAGTGCAAATCTGGGCAATATCAGAGAGACTTTTTTTGTAAACACAATTTCTTCCCAATACTTGATAAACACATCCAATCAGGGTGATTTTATAGTGGAAGACAAATTTACCTTTGAAGTTGGCGGAGCAGGCAAAACACAAAAACAATTGGCCGGCCTAAAACATAGTTACCTTGTCATGGATGACATTGAATTTGGGAGTAGAAATAAGATTCCACTTTGGCTATTTGGATTCTTGGCTTGATTGCTCTTTATATTTACCATACGTGACGATCGTCTTCAATTTAAGTCCTTTATATCGTAAGTTGGCTGTTTGGGTTTTAAAATTGCATCAGAAATTACTTCCCAAAAAACTTTAACTTATAATTAATAGTCCGGATAGAATGTAAATAAATATACCATATGAGTCGGTACATTTTAGATTTAAAATATTGATATTCTATGCTTTATAAATATAAATTGACGATTCTCCAATAAATCATTTTTAACAATTAAAGTCCTCAATGACTTTTTTATGACTGACATAAATCACTTTTTCCACCCGCATATTCATTTTACCTATAATTTTGCCGTGTTCATTGAAAGGAGGTGAAATTATTTTGGCTTTTATAATTCGGTTTACTAAAACCCAATGTAGAGTCCAAGGTTTTCATTTCAACATGAATACAACCCAACACTTGTAAAAATTTATCATTATGAAACCCGTAACACGTTTTTTCATCGCACTGCTATTTAGCAATCTGTTATTATTACCCATCTATTCTCAAAAATCCATTTGCCTTAATACAGGGGCCGGCTTTCCGGAATTGTTCAACCTGGGCTTAAGCTATAAAACGAATCAAGTAAATTTTGGACTGAGCACAGGATGGAGTACTTCGGGGGCCTTACGATCCTATAGCGGAGATTTAATGATTCCGCTAAGTAATGATTCCCTGCGATCCAATAAAAATTTCTGGTACACGCGGTGGAATTTCACTTCTATTAAATATACCGACGAATATGAAATTACTAAAACCGATGTCTTTAGTTCAAGGATCGGCAGAGAGTTCAACATCAGCAATTATTTCGGTATTGACCTGGACCTCGGACTTGCTCTAAAACTATCTGAAAGAACCACAGAAATTAAATCGCGACCGGCTCCGATTGTGGATATAGATCTGAATCTGGGTCTCTTCAATTTATTCCTCCCGTCAGTGGGTATACGTGCGTTTTATAAGTTACATTGACGAAAGATAAGTTAGGGTGGCGTATGCTTTGTAAATAATATGAGAGTTTGTTAACGCTATTAATTCTTTACTATTTTCAATGCCTGGCATTTGAATGAAGGTGTTAATGAAAAATCATCCAGTTACTTACCATAAAACGAACATCGAAACTCCATCACAAAAGTTCACACAAATGAAAGTATACTGTGAAATGAAAGATAAAAATGATCTTGGTGATTTGTATATTTTAAACAGATTTTGGGTTAATGCTACGGTTGTTGATATTGTACAGACTTGACCATGTGCTTTAATCGGTCTTATCCTCACAAATTAAAATCAAATCTTTTGAAACTTTAAAGAACCCTTGAAATTGCCATTCTGCATTATCTTCAAGTAATAATTACCAGTCACAAAGGACGAGACATCCAGCATATAAGATCGTTCTGAATACGGCGACTTTATTTTGAAAATTACCTTACCCCATTCGTCATATACTTCATAAGTAAGATTTTTGATATCGCCCTGGTTGATAAAAAGATGGTCCGTTGTGGGATTGGGATAAACAGTTACCGGCAGAGAAACCTCATTTTCCCAAGCTACAGCAGATGGGCCACCTGCGTTGACAAAATTACCTTCTTCATCTATTTTAAAAATCCACGCTTCTTTAACAAGTCTATTACTCTCATTTATAAATCCAGATATCTCAGCATAACAAATATAATTGCCATCACTGGTTGCTTCTATGTCATTAATCCAATGAAAATATGTTGCATCATTGATCTCAGGCTTTAATATGTTATAAAATTTCCTCCAGATCTGATTGCCTTTCTTATCCAATTTGCCTATCACTACGTCTGTAATCAGTTGATCTTTTTCTTGGACGTAATAAGTATTGTCTCCTGCATAAAGTATATTCTCATCATGGGCCATTATCAGATTTTTAAAAGCACCATCCCAAGTGTGTAAATCTTTGTCATCAAAATCCTGAATTTTTATTATTTGTCTTGTTTTTAAATCAAAATATAACAATGCTGGATTAAAAAATGTATACGGATACAACGAGTTGTTTTCGAAGTATTTTGAGCAACTAACCACAAGCGTAAAAGAATCTATTAAAAGTGCTCTGCTTCCTGGAATTAATTTGAGGTTTTTATTGAATGTAAAACTATCAGTAACAGAAAAATTAGTGTCAGTAAATAATAATTTTATATTTCCCTCTTGGTTTGGGTGTTGAAGCAATGTTACAATCAAATACCCGTCATCCAATTCAAGGATACTATTAGCGGACGCATTATACAAACTATTATTACTAAAATACTTTCTGTTTGCCTTTAAAGAATCATCTACAACAATCAAAGTAGACAACCCGTTTTTTGGATTTAAACGATCAATAACTTGGCCACAAATAATCAAAGAATTATTGAAATAATTTACATCTGACAAATAACCAAAAATATATTGAGTATCACATAAAATACTTTTAGAACTTAAACTATCATTAAATAAAAAATACTCATACATTTTTATACAATGATTTTTTTCAGCATTCACTCCTATATAAATTAAAGAACTATCTGTTTTGTGAACAAAGTTATTCTTTACAAACGTTGTATAAGACTCTGGCTCATTAAATATCATTTTATCGCTATATAGACCTGTTTTTTTATCAATTTTAGTGAACATAACCTTTAAATAAGGGTCCAGGCTATCAACCCATACTCTGTTGTAACTAGCATAAACGGAATCCAATTCTATTAAAACCTGTCCATGGCTTTCTAGATAGCCATAGTCACTTCTAAAGCTATATACTTCCTGACCAAAACTTATTTGGGCAATTAAAAAGTAAATGAATACTTGAAAGTAAATGCGTATATCCAATGTGTTGTCAGAATTTTAAGCAATATAGATAATTTAATTTTGGCAAGTAAATTTTATCGCTTCTATTTCTTCATTGGCTGAAAAATCAAAAAAATAACTCTGTGGTTGTTTTGCTCTTTTGGCCTTTCTTTCTACTTTAGTTATTTATTCTGCAATCTCACACCTTATTCTAAACACTATATGCGCCGATCTCACCTGCTATTAATCTTGCTATTTATCACCTCGATTCCCTCATCCATTTTGGCTCAGTCACTGACCCAAACCATCAGGGGCACGGTCATAGATGCCGCCACCCGCGAACCCCTCATCGGTGCAGAAGTCTATGTCACAGGTATGGAAGCTACCATCGGCACCGTTTCGGAAGCAGACGGCAGCTTCACATTGGAAAAGGTACCGGTGGGCCGCAGAACCGTCGTCTGTCGCTATACTGGCTATTCACCTTTCGAACGAGACAACATCCTGCTCAATTCTGCCCGTGAGTACTTTCTGGAAATCAGCCTCAGCGCAGGCGTAGAAATGACCGAGGTAGTAGTCACCGATACTAAACGCAGTTACCAGGCGGTTAATGAGCTGGCAGTGGTTTCCACCCGCCGTCTCGAACCCGAAGAATTTCAATACCACGCCGCTACCGCCAATGATCCTGGCAGGCTTGTCATGGGCTTCCCCGGTGTGCAGCCGGCCCGCGACAACAGCAACGACATCGTCATCCGGGGCAATGCCACCCAGGGTCTGCTTTGGCGACTCGAAGGCATCGATATCCCCAATCCCAACCACTTTGCTACCCGTGGCGGCTCGGGTGGAGGTATTACCATCTTCAGCGCTTCCATGCTGGGCAGTTCCGATTTTTCGATGGGCGCCTTTCCGGCAGAATATGGCAATGCGTTTTCGGGGGTCTTTGATATGCAGTTTAGGAACGGCAATCTTTTTCAAAAAGAACATACCCTCAGAGCCGGCATTCTGGGCCTCGACATCGCTACCGAAGGACCCATCCAAAAAGGGAAGTCATCGTACCTGGCCAACTTTCGCTACTCTACCCTCGGCATCCTCAACGCCATGGGTGTGTACCTGGTGGGACCTCGAACCGGAAACAACTTTCAGGATTTTTCATTCAAGCTATTTCACAAAGGAAAAAAATCGCAATTCAGCCTGTGGGGCATTGGTGGCAACAGCGTGGAGACCTATCGTCCTGCCGATCAACCCTGGACTACTTTCAGTGATTATACGCAATACGATTTTACCACCCGCATGGGCGTAGTGGGCGCTTCGTACAATTACCTCATCAACGACAAATCCTATTTTCGCCTCAATCTGGCTTATATGGGTCAGAACCAGCACATCATCAAAGACACCCTCAACACCCTCGAGGTGCCTGCCACTTACGAAGAAGAAAAGATCAACAACAGCCGACTTTCTCTATCCGGTTTTTACAAGTGGACACCCAACCACAAAGTCAGCCTCAAAGCCGGCATGCTGGCCACCCAACTTTGGTTCAACGTAAATGCCAGTGAATGGGATTTCAGCCGTCACCTTACCATCGATGCTGTCAAAGGAAAAGGCTCCGGCTTTCTATGGCAGCCTTATGCCCAAGTCAGTTACCACCCCCACGCCCGACTCACCCTCAACCTGGGCGTGCATGGGATGTGGTTGGAGATGAACCAAAGCAAGGCCATCGATCCCCGGTTTTCTGCCAAATACCAGCTTACAGACCGCAGCGACCTGGCACTTTCTCTGGGGACTACCAGTGCCATGCAGACCCCTGGCTTCTATTTTACCAGCAAAGACGGCACCTTCTTTCCCAACCAAAACCTGCCCCTAATCCGCTCAAATCAGGCCATCCTGGCTTTTACCCATTTGTTCAATAATGGACTCCGTTTTCAATTGGAAACCTACTACCAGCAACTGTCCAACGTAGCCGTTTATACCAATGCCCATGAAATCTATTGGTCGCTCAATACCTTTGAAGGATTTACCGACAGAACCCTGCTGCCCACCGGCCTGGGCAAAAACTTCGGTGTAGATGCGGTCATTGAAAAAACCTTTCAATCGGGGTCGTTTTTTATCCTCAGTGGCTCGGTGTACAGCTCTACCTTCCAAGCCCAAAAAAATGGTCCCGAATACAACACTCGCTACAACGCCCGATACGCCCTCACATTTTCCGGTGGGAAAAACTGGCAGCTCAATCGCGCTACAAGCCTGGAATTGGGCTTCAGAACGATTTACAACGCCGGCATGCCTGTGACACCACTCTTGCCCGGATCTGAAGCCACAGATGGCAAAGAAGCCCTTTTAGACGAAGCGCACCCCTTCTCGGATCGCGTTTCCTTCTACTTGAGACCGGATCTCCGCCTGGCCATCCGAAAAAACAAGGCAAATTCATCCTGGTGGCTGGCCCTTGATATCCAAAATGTAATCAACCGAAAAAACGAAGACTACATTCTTTACGAATTCAGAAGCACCCTACACCGATGGGCTTATCGCTACCAGAGCACCCTTACTCCGATCCTCACTTTCCAATTGGATTTTTAACTCATGGCAGTTGGTGTAAGAATGTTTGATATATTACCCGTGAATGGGCGAGTCATCAAGCTGTTTTGATTTCTTTTAATTACTTAATAACTACCAAAAAACTGTGTTGATCTGAGTAACTCCATCTTAGACGCACCCTTACCCCCTTGTATTTTACCAGATATGGCGAACCATCAGCGAAATGTATGATCTGTTTATTTCTCTGAAATTATGCTTGTTGCTGACCTTCATCATTAATGTCAAATATGCCCGGATTTTGAGACTAAATTTGTTTATTACATAGTACTCCAATGGCCATATAATTCCACCATTTGCTTTCCTTAAATTTATTGAATAAGGAAAAACCCATTTGATTTAACTCGTCTCAATTATGATAAAATGAAACTTACAACCCATACTATTTATACAATCCTAATCTGTTTATTTATGACCATAATCGGTCATGGGCAAAAAAAACTAAGTCTTTTTGCGGGTGCCGGCATTCCGGAATTGTACCACATCGGGGCACGCTACCAAATAAAACAAGCGCAGTTTGGTTTTAGCACAGGTTGGGACAATGAATCTACTCGATCTTACAGCGGTGATTTAATTTTTCACTATGGCAAAGAATCTTTACTCTCCAGCAGAAAGGTCTGGTACAACAGGTGGAACTACACTTACTGGCATGAAAAGAACGAATATGAAATCATTAAAACTTATACCCTAAGCTCAAGGATCGGCAGAGAATTTAACTTATCCTCATCTTTTGGCATTGGCTTGGATGCAGGTTTGGTATTCAAACTTTTTGATAGTACCAAACAAATCAAACCAAGACCTTCAGGATGGGATTGGGATCTTGATTTTGGTGTTTTTGAATTGGTACTACCATCAATAGGTATCTATGTATTTTATAAACTTTAGTTATGGCTGATACCCTGCCTGCCTATTGGTTTATTTAATGTGGCAAGCACCTGCATACATTTTGTGTACATTGGAAAAATTCGATTGATGCCCAAAGTTGCCATTTATGCCTGTTCAAAAAAATGAATTATTGTGAAATGAGCACATTTTTGCCGGAATCCAACAGATCGCATCAACGAGTAGCCCCCCTCCACACTTTTACATAGCGACGATGAAGCACCAACTTGTTTCGCAAAAATCCTTTCATCCTTGTGTAACGATGACTTCCTCGATTTCAAATGATCATGACCCCCGTCATTGACCAAATGAGATAAGTGCCTTACATTATAGGCTGTGCTTACATCAATGTTTGACAACCATCGTTTGGGATGAACATCAGGGTTAAATTATCGGTATGGTTAATTATACTTTGCTTTTTTGCAAAAGCCCAAAACCGGGATTCTCTACCTAACCCAGACAGCGCAAATTTGGCAATCAATACTTTTGCGCTTTTTTATCAGCCCATCCCAGAGGTATTCAGAACCATAGATCGTTATACCATCTTAAGTGACCTGAGTTTCTGCACCGAACCCATTCGTCAAAATTGGAAAGCGCAGGCATACCTGGAAGACAACCATCGCCTGCATCTTCCTTTTGAATCCAATTTGGAAGAACTTAAAAAATTGTTTTATAGTGACCCCTACCTGCTTCAACGAAAAGATGAACAGAATCTGATGATGAGTTTGTGGAGGAGCAGAATTGTTAATATTCAGAACAATGGTGAATTGCCGGAAGCCGTAAAATATGGCATGGCTTATTTCCTGCCCAATCAAAAAATGCAATGGACAGATTATCTTTATTTTGTTACGCAGCTCATGCAGGAACACTATTCTTATCATTACGATTATAAAAGAGTGAAACCTTTCATGCCCGGTGCCGGTGATGTTTTGGGCTTGACTGATATGTTCAGGACTTTCAGGGCCTATGATACTACCAGTGTAGCCGGGGTCTGCAGAGATATTCACGAAGTAGGTCTTCGGGTTTTACGCGAAATAGGCAATATGTACATCCAGTACCATAAGCCCTCAGAAAAGTCATCAATGGACAACTACCTCTACCTGGTTTCGTGGGTAACCCAAAGCTCTCACCATGTCACCCTGATTGCGTACGACCCCCTCAACCCCTCCCACCAATACGAACTGGACTGGGGCAGGCTCATTCAGAAAAATAATATACGAAGTTATGATCATGGCCGAAACTACGGTAATGTGTACAGGGTTTGGCAGTACGACACTAAAAGGGATTGGGTGAAACCCATCGATTTCAAAAGAACGGAAACAGGCAATATCCTGGATCAGCGCATCTACAGTGCCGAAGAGAAAATGGAATTCAGGGGCATCGACCCGGGAGAAAGTTATTCCCTGGTTGGTACGAGTCGTCAAAAAAACAACTCAACCATTGACCTGGCTGTAGGAAACATGGCCAATCAACAGGACTTTGTGGTATTGTCTTTCATTAAAAGGTGGCAAAACAAAAAACATTTTGTGCAAGCTTCAACCGCCTTCGCATTGCAAGCTATGCAAGTCAATGATGTAACTAAAAAAAACGTTTTGTTCCCCGGCTACGATTTCAGTACTTCCCTTTCAACACTCGTAATGCCGCGCTTTTTGATTAAGATCAATACCAGACCTGTCCGGTTGTGGTACAATACAGAGTTGTCACTTTTCTGCAATAATCATCTCGAAGCCCTGGGGAATGCCCAGTATTTCAATTCCACTACCCGGGATTATGCTGAATTTACCACTTCCGGTGACGTAGGTTTCTATTCTACCCAGGGAATAGCATTGATTTGGCCTTCTCTGAAAAAAAACAATCTTACCCGTTTCAGTTTGCAAAACAGAAGTTTTGTTATACCCAAAGAAATAAGGTTGATGACCGTTGATCCCACTGTATTTGTTAACAACCTGGCATGGGTCAACATCGCAAGGAATTTGAGTTTTCAATGGCAACGCAGCCTAAGTGCCCAGTACTACTACCAAATAGCTTTGGCCACAGAGCATACACAGCTCAATCATACATTTGGAAACTTTAATATCCTGCTTGCCTATAATGCTCATCCAAACATGCAATGGACCGGGACAATCAGCACTTTCAGACGACTCAGTGGTACAGATTTGTTTTGGTATGGCCCCGATCAGGAAAGTTTTATCCTTAATTTGCTATTAAAGAAGCCAAAGTTGAATTTCTCACTCGCCGGCCGACGTTTCGACAACAATGATCTTACCATTGGCGCATCCATACAGTATCAATTCCAGTGAACAGTGTAATTTAATGCAATAAAAAAGGCTCCTTTTGGGAGCCTTTTTTTATTAGTTGCCCGGCTTGACCGTTCCGTCGTTGATCAGTTTTCCATCGATATTTCCAATTCCTTGATAGATGCCGTTGACCTGGTTGATCAGTTTGCCAGTACCCACCAATTGAATGGTCCCGTTGTTGGTCAATGTGGTAGCATTGTTCCAACAGGCTCCCGGGTTGATTTGAACTGTGATGCCTTGAGGAATAACATTATTGCCCAATGAACTTAGATTCACATGCACTTCGATTACCTGTCCGGGCATGGCAGCAGCCAGTGCATTTTCTATATTCGTATAGCAATTGCTTCCGATGGTTACTGCGGCTACACATACACCGGGACTTGTGGTGCCCACCAGCGTAGCTAAACTTCTACATCCGGTTACCGAAAGCATACTCGCCTGGATGGTGAGGGCATTGTTCATATCATAAACCGGCAACATCGCCGACCAGCTCATGCCATTGTCTGTAGAAAATTCGAGGGTGCCGCCACTGCCGGAAACCGTGCCCAGGCCAATGCTGCCTCCACTTAATATACAGTTGACACAAGTGCTGTTGGTGATGGCCAAACTGCCCATCGGAGGCGCTGGTGCAACACAAACACCGGGATTGGTGGTGCCTACCATTGTCATGCCGCTTCTACAGCCATTGGCTGACAGAACACTTGCTTGAATGGTCAAGGGCATGTTATTATCATAAGGGGGAAGAGCAGATGACCAGGTCATGCCACCATTGGTACTGTACTCCACAGTACCCCCGCTACCGGAAACCGTGCCGACGGCTATGCTGCCCGGCATGGCCATACAGTTTACACAAGTGCTATTGATAATCGACAAGGCGCCGGATGGTGGTGCCGGTGTAGTACATGTAGATGGCATGGTAATTCCCACAGAAACAATATTGCTCCTGCAGCCATTGCTCGCCAATATACTGGCTCCAATTATCAACGGTGAACTTTGGTAGGTGGGTATGCTTGCACTCCAAGTCATACCACCATTGGTGGTGTATTCGATCGTACCCCCACTGCCTGTCACACTGCCTATGGCTATGCTACCCGGGGATAACACACAGTTGGTACATGAGCTGTTGACGATCGCCAGGTTGCCCGAAGGGGGAGCAGGAGGTATACATATCCCAGGCATCGTTGAGCCAACAAAAGCAGGAAAACTTCTGCAGCCATTGCTCGCCAATACACTGGCGATGATGGTTATAGAACCGGATTGATAGGTGGGTAAGGAAGTGCTCCATGTCATACCACTATTGGTACTGAATTCCAATGTTCCACCACTCCCCGTTACACTTCCAATGGCAATAGATCCACTTGTCAGCATGCATCCTGAGCAAGTACTGTTGACAATTGCCAATGAACCCGAAGGGGGAGAAGGAGGTATACACACACCGGGATTGGTACTGCCTACAAATGAAGGGAGACTTCTGCAACCATTGGTTCCCAATACACTTGCCATTATGTTGATGGGAAAGGGCTGATAGGTGGGAATGGCAGAGCTCCAGGTTGAGCCTCCATTGGTACTGTATTCAAGCGTGCCGCCGCTGCCGCTAACCGAGCCCAACGTAATACTTCCGGAGGTAAGTACACAATTTACACAAGTGCTGTTGACGATGTTTAAAGTACCCGTGGGGGCTCCCGGAGGAATGCACGTAGCAGGAGAAGTTACCCCTACGACGGTGCTGTTGCTTCTGCATCCATTACTGGCAAGTACGGTGGCTAATATGGTTATTGGGTTGGTTTGATATCCTGGTAAGGTGGCACTCCAGGTGGCACCTCCATTGGTACTATATTCCAAAGTACCGCCACTGCCGGTCACAGTGCCAATGGCAATGGATCCACCCACCACAGAACATGCGGTACAGGTGCTATTTACTATACTCAAACTTCCGGTTGGAGGTGCTGGTGGGGTGCAGGCAGCAGGTGCGGTTACTCCCACCGGGGTGCTGTTACTTCTGCATCCATTCGATGCCAATACACTGGCAAGTATAATGAGGGGTGTGGGTTGGTAGGCGGGCAATGTAGCGCTCCATGTTGATCCCCCATTGGTGCTGTATTCAAGTGTGCCGCCACTGCCGGCCACTGTACCTAAGGCTATGCTGCCTCCCGATGATACACAACCTGTACATGTGCTGTTGACGATCGCCAACGAACCGGTTGGTGCTGAGGGTGTGGTACAGGATCCGGGTACGGTGACCACAGCAGATGAGGAGGTACTGAAAGTGGCAGGATTGGCATTGCAAGTACACCTGGTTACAATGGATTGTGTGGGCCCGGTTTGATTGTACGTGGGAGGAGTGGAGGTAAATGCCCCTCCGTTTACACTGTATTGTAAGGTACTCCCCGCGGGGCAGGGTGTACCCGATGGTAAGGTAAAAGAACCCCCACTTACTGTACAAGCTGAGGCGCAAGTGCTGTTGTTGATGGTCACATTGGCGGGAGCCCCTGAAAAAGTGGGACAAGGAGCAGCTACACCTGCAATTTCTATTTGGTCAATTGCCAATTCTTCTGTTCCGCCCACTTGATCAAAATCCAATTTTAGGATCATACTTGTACCCGTATAAGGTATGTTAAATGTATATTTAGTGAAGTTGACTACGTCACAATCGGTCTGCACATCATTTCCATCAAAAACATTATCGAGATTGCTGTCAATTCCAAGTCTTCCACCTGCAATTAACTTTCCCATAAACCTGCCAACTGTGCTATAGGTAGTACCGGCATTAAAACTTACTTGAATATTAATTGAATCACTAATTTCCCATCTTAAATTATTGTTATTGGAAGTTGCCAAAAATATAGAGACCTGAAGATTTGAATAACCACTGGTATTAAGGGCATTGAATACAATCGACCCAGGAGGCCTTGAAAGCGGCATTGGAGTGTTACTTCTAATGTCTTCACTAGCCCAGAAAAAAGAACCTTGCAGGTTTGTAAGCGTGCTGCCAAATGTAGGTACACATGAAGGTGGCGTTACAGGGTTGGTATTGGTTCTAAAAAAATAATCACTATTGGCACAATCTGTGTAAGTGTTGCTTGTATATCTAATACCCTCACCATCTGTCTCAAATCCTTCGGTAAATAAAACTACCTGAGATTGAATATCTAAGGAAATAAACAGGCAAAGGGCAATGAATGGAAATACAAGGAATTTTTGAAAACCAAAAATTCCTTTGTTAGGTGCAAAATTGAAACGGAGTATCATATTAAACATTTTGTTAATTACATGATACTCAAGACACAAAAAGAGCTACAAATCTAATCGAATTCCTTAAAACATGAGCTAATTTCATTCAATTCAAAGTCAAATCAAACAAAAAAGGCTCCTTTCGGAGCCTTTTTTTATGGTTTTACCTCTTTTTCTTCCTTTTTTATGGGCGTCAGGCCCTTTTTCACCAACTTTTCATTGAGGGGAACCAATTGCTTTTGATTCGCGGTTTCATGCCTTTGTGCAAGTTTGTCAACTTCCACTTTTAAGCCTTCCAACCTCTTGTACACATAGTTGTTGGGCTCTCCTTCGTAAGACAATACCTGACTGTATACATCTACTATCTTCTCGCGCAATCTTTCTTCGTCTGCGAAAATAGAGGTGTGTTTGGTAGGCACCATGTCTTTTCTGAGGTTTTCCAGCGAGTCCCTGTATGTCTTTAAAGCCTGCTTCAATTTTGGATCGGTTACCAAAGCGGAAAGACTGTCTGCCTGGTGCTGAAAGGAGGTGATCTCTTTCATTTTAGCAGCCAAATCTTCGAGTTGTCTGTATAGGTTCATCGACAATTCAAATTGTTTTTCTCTTTCCTGCGCTGTGTAGTCTGCAAGATCGTCGGCCTTCAATTCAAAATCCTGTGTATATACCTGATTGCCCACTCTGAGTTCTGCTGAATATTTACCCGGCAGTACCAATGGCCCCACAAAGCCACCAAAACTCAGCTTGGTGCCACCTTCAGGTACCTTGGGCGGTGCCAGTCTCATATCCCAGGCAATTCGATTCAACCCTTTTCTTTTGCCGGCCGGCAGATCTCGGATCACATTACCTTCACTGTCGCGTATGATAATTTTGGCATCACCCTGTGCCATCCTTTCCTTGAGATAATAGGTAATCACGGCATTGTCTGTGTAATTGCCTCCGTTGTATTCTCCTGCATTCCAAGTCTGGTTTCCTCCCAAACGTCCCGCAGAACAATAGGCATCTCTGGAGTCCAAAAAGATTACATCCTGAGCAAGATCTACCTGATTGAGTTTCCTCAAAGGCTTGAGATCATCAATAATGTATATTCCACGTCCATGCGTTGCAATGACCAAATCTCCCGATGGATGTAAAACAAGGTCTCTCACCATGGCCATCCACGGAAATTCAGATTTATATCTCACCCAGCTCTGCCCGGCATCAAAACTCATAAACAAGCCCATCTCGGTACCCAGGTACAGCAGCGATGGATTTTCACTGTCTTGCAATATTTTATTGGCAAAACCGGTAAACTCTGAGGATGTAAAACGAGTCCACGTTTGTCCACGGTCTTTGGATACAGCAGCATAGGTGCTATGATCACCATATGTGTGATTATCAAAGGTTGCAAAAACGGTGTTGGCATCGTGAACCGATGCGTGAATGCTGGATACCCAGGTTTGTTTGGGTATGCCCGTTGCACTGTAGCCGGCCACTTTATTGGACCACGTTTTGCCTCCATCCACAGAAACCTGAAAATTGCCATCATCGGTTCCTACATATATGGTATTCGAGTCAAGTGGTGATTCTGCAATGCTGTAAATGATACAGTGATTCTCTGCAGAAGTAACATCCGCTGATAAGCCGCCGGACTCTTCCTGCTTTTGTTTTTCTTTATCGTTGGTACTCAAATCTCCGGAAAGCTTTACCCAATTTTTTCCCTGATTGGAAGTTCTGTACAAGTATTGTGAGCCTGTGTACAATGCTCCTTTTCGGTTGGGCGACATCACCAGTGGTGTATTCCAATGCCATCGCAATTTTTCATCACCCACTTCTTCAAAGGGCTTGATGGACCTCGAGGTATTGGTTCTCAAATTAACCCTGGCCATGTTTCCACCCTGGTATTCAGCGTAGGCATAGTTGGCATCAATAGGATCGGGTACTACCCAAAATCCGTCGCCGCCGTACAGGGAAACCCAGTCGCCGTTTTCAACACCACCGGGGCTTTGACTGGGTGCCATCCAGGATCCATTGTCCTGTAAACCTCCGTAAACCCTGTAATAGGGATATTGATTGTCAACATCGACGTGGTAAAATTGAGAAACAGGCAAACAACGGATAAACTGCCAATTGTTACCTCGATCTACACTCATGTAAACGCCACCATCGGTCCCCAAATACATCTGCGAGGTATTGTTGGGATTGATCCAAAGTGCATGGTGGTCGGCATGGACACCGCCTCCACCGGGTGCATCGTAAAAGGAATAACCCCCATCGTCACTGATCGACATGTTAAAAGCCGGCCTGTACAAACGGTTGGCGTCTTTGGGGTCAAATTCAATGGTAGAAAAATAAAAGGGCCTTGCTTTAACATTAAATGTCGATGCCTGCTCCTTCCAGTTTTCTCCGCTGTCTTCAGAAATGTATAGTTTGGTTTCTTTGGCTTCGCAAATCATTACCAACCTATCCGGTTTTGAAGGAGCCTGGGCTACTGCCATTCTGCCCAAATCTCCCTCCGGTAATCCTTTGCGAATGGACTTCCAGGTTTTGCCACCATCGGTACTTTTAAATATGCCGCTGGATGGGCCGCCCGATGAAAAAGCGAACGGTTTCCTTCTGAATTCCCACATGGTGGCAATTAATGTTTCCGGATCGCGGGGATCCATGATCAGGTCTGCGCAACCGGTTCTCTCATTGATGTAGTAGATCTTTTCCCAGGTCTTGCCTCCATCGGTGGTTTTATAGATTCCTCTGTCAGGACCATCACTCCATAAAGGACCGGGAGCTGCCACATAAATGATGTTGGAATTGCCCGGGTGGATGATCACTTTGCTGATGTGCTCCGTTTTTTGAAGCCCCATCTGCTGCCAGTTTTCTCCACCGTCTTTACTCATGTAGATGCCGTTGCCAATCGATACCGTGTTGCGCATATTGCTCTCGCCGGTACCTACCCACAAGGTGTCAGGGTGTTTTTGGTCAATGGCAATGTCTCCTATGGATTGACAATATTTGTCAAATACTGATTTAAAGCTGACGCCTGCGTCATCGGTCTTCCAGACACCGCCACCGGCTGCACCTACGTATACAATTTTGGGGCTGTTGTTGACGCCTTCAATACACGTTATTCTTCCACCCATAACAGCCGGTCCGATAGAGCGGGCCGAAATATCTCCAATGGTAGCTGACGTGATTTTTTGGGCATTGAGTCCCATAACCGCAGAAACTGCGACCAAGCCAGATAAAATTACTTTCCTTATCATGGCTTTTTATTGTTTAGGCATCACGAATTTTTCTGCATCAATGGCAGGATTAAGCTCTGCTTTAACGAGTTCCATTTTTCCGGTAGACATGGAGTCAATGCTGTGGGGAATCAACACACCACCTACATCTTTGTAATTCGACATCTTGGTTACAGCATCTATTTCCTGTCCCTGGAAGCTTACTTTGGAAACAGATTTAATAGCGAGATAGGTTTCTTTATCGATGAAATACGTGGTTTCAGTTTTGTTGGCATCGGTAAGTCTTATTTTGTAAACCTCAACACCTTCATCTTCGTCTTCACCCAGGTATTCTACTGTAGATCCCTTGGCTTTATAGTCAACCAATTGCCCCCTGATGTCCAATTGGCTTCTGGCTGATTTCAATGCTTCTTCATTGGTAGGCTCCGGTTTGGTTTGTCCCATAAAAGGCATCAATGACCAGCCGTCTTTATCGGTTACTACCTGGATTCCGGTCATGCCTTGTACTTCGAATTCGATTCGCATGCCCTTCATATGTTGCTGCCACACTTTGATTGGAATTTTCATACCTCCCATATCGGAAGACATTTCTGAATACATGCTGTTGACTTTGTTCCAATTTTCAGCCCCGCCGATGGCTTTGATGTGGTTGTTGATAATTTCGTCTGCTGTTTGCGCCTGGATGGTGGCGGTCAATACAACAAATGCAAAAAAAGTAAGTAGTTGTTTCATAGTTGAAAGATTTTTATGGTAACAAAACTAAAGTTTCCCGTAAAATGTTGCCCAATAAATCGATTAGGCGGGATTATTTGTCGACTGAAAGAGTGGAAAAGGTGAAAATTCTGTTTTTTACTCAGTTGTATTGATGGCAGATCCCTGTGATATGGCATTTTGTGTGGTTAACTATATTTCGTCAAGAATTTAGTTACCAGCAATGAATTTATTAAAAGCATATCATTTTAAGGATTGAAATAAATAAGAAGCTGGTTCCCTTTTTGATTTTAATAATTTTCAGTTCCTGATGTACGACGTTTTACTTATTTGTACCTTATTGGAAACCTGAATTTTACATATATTTTTTTACAAAAAACAGCCATGCTGCCCGACTAAGCTAAGTTTGCCTTAATTTAGCCTTCTGATTTTTACAACCAATCGATGCAACATGGTATTTCTGGAATTTGAAAAACCCCTTGAACTGCTCTACGAACAACTGGATAAGATCAAGGAAGTAGGAGAAGGCGGTGTAATCGACGTATCCGACAAGATCAAGGAGTTGGAGAAGAAGATTCAGAATACGCGAAAAGAAATTTACTCCAACCTCACCGGCTGGCAAAAGGTACAATTGTCGCGACACCCGGAAAGGCCCTATACACTTTTTTACATAGATCAAATTTTTACCCGATTTACGGAATTGCACGGCGACCGTTACTTTGCCGATGATAAAGCCATTGTAGGAGGACTTGCCAAACTTGGGGGCCAAACCGTAATGGTCATGGGCCACCAAAAAGGCATCAATACCAAGATGAGGCAATACCGCAACTTTGGTATGGCCAACCCGGAAGGTTACCGCAAAGCACTTCGCCTCATGAAGATGGCCGAAAGATTCAATATTCCGGTCGTTTGTCTGATCGATACGCCGGGCGCCTACCCCGGCCTGGAAGCCGAAGAAAGAGGACAGGCAGAAGCCATAGCTCGGAACTTATTTGAAATGGCACAGCTTAAAGTGCCCATCGTTTGTTACATCATTGGTGAGGGTGCCTCTGGTGGTGCCTTGGGCATTGGACTCGGCGACAGGGTGTTTATGCTGGAAAATACCTGGTACACCGTAATTTCTCCGGAATCGTGCTCGTCAATTTTGTGGAGGAGCTGGGATTACAAAGAAACCGCTGCAGAAGCACTGAAACTTACCGCAGAGCACATGCTCGAATTTGGCCTGATCGACGAAATCATCAAAGAACCCGTAGGTGGTGCTCACACAGATCCTGAAAAAATGGCCAAAACACTCAAAGCCCATATCAAAAAGGAATTACAAACCCTGATGGAAATGTCTGCAGATGACAGGATAACCACCAGAATCGAAAAGTATTCCAAAATGGGTGATTTTGAGGTAGTAGATCTTACAGAAAATAAAACTTCAAAAAAGAAGTAAAATTTTATTGGGTTGGCTATAATCTAAAAGTTCAACAAAATTGAACTGACATATATTTTTCTTTAATTTGAAGAATATAATTCTTTATTGTTCATTTATTTTTATTTTTTATTCCGTACTATATTCCGATTTCATTACAAACAGAATTTTCTTTTGCTGTTTCTCCAAGGGGTAAAAGTTGGATTTGAATGATGAATGCGACCTCTTTTTTTAGTGGATAAAGCGTTATATCTTTCCTTTTTTTTAGACCAAAATAGTACGTTAAGCCATGAGTGAAGCAAGGGTTTGGGTGAATAATTACCCACCGGGTGTTCCAGCCAATATTGATGATAATGCATACCAAAATCTGGTTCAGTTCTTTGTTGAAACTTTGGATCAGCATGCAGACAAAATAGCCTTTGAATCTATGGGCAAAGGTATTTCATACAACGATTTGCAAAAACTATCCAACCATTTTGCGGCCTATCTCCAATCCCGTGGTTTGGTGGCCGGAGATAAGATTGCGCTGATGATGCCCAATTGCCTGCAGTATCCCATTGCCATCATTGGTGCTCTCAAAGCAGGACTTATTGTGGTCAACACCAATCCGCTGTACACGCCTCGTGAAATGCAATACCAGTTTATTGACAGCGATGTAAAAGCCATTGTCATCCTGGAAAACTTTGCCCACAATCTGGAGCAGATCCTGGGACACACCCAAATTTCGATTGTGATTACTACATCGCTTGGGGAATTACTCGGTCCTGTGAAAGGAACGATTGTCAATCTGGTGGTTCGCCATGTTAAAAAGATGGTTCCCAAATACAACATCGCCAATACAGTATGCTTTAAAGAAGCCCTCAAAAGAGGTCAGGGATTTACCGTTAAACCCCTTGACAGCAAGCCGGATGACGTCATCATTCATCAATACACAGGCGGCACTACCGGTGTCTCTAAAGGTGCCATGCTTACCAACCGCAATATGATTGCGAATATGTTGCAAATGAAAACATGGATGGAGACTACTCTATCTGATGGCAATGAAGTAGCATTGAGTCCGCTGCCCATGTACCATATTTTTGCATTTACCGTAAACTGTCTGGCACTAACAGCACTTGGAGCCAAAACAGTGTTGGTGACCAATGCAAAAGACATAGCCTCCGTAATCAAGGAGTTTGAAAAAAATAAAATCACTGTGTTTTCAGGGTTAAACACCCTGTTTAATGCCATGCTCAACCATCCGGATTTCGCAGGCAAAGATTTTAGTGGACTAAAGGTAACCGTAGCCGGGGGTATGGCCCTTCAAAAAGCAGTAGCCGAAAGATGGGAGTCGGTCACCGGTTGCCGCATCAGTGAAGGGTATGGAATGACCGAATCATCACCTGTGCTCACAGTGAATATATTGGGCAAAAATGCACGCCTCGGATACATAGGATTGCCTGTTTCTTCGACAGATGTCAAAATTGTGGACGACAATGGGGTGGAGGTACCGCTGGGTACGCCCGGCGAGCTGATTGCCAAAGGACCCCAAATCATGAAGGGGTATTACAATAAAGATGAAGAAACGGCTAAAACCGTAAAAGATGGCTGGCTGTACACAGGCGATATCGCCATCATGGAGCCGGATGGCTATTTTAAAATTGTTGATCGCAAAAAAGACATGATCCTGGTATCGGGCTTCAATGTCTACCCCAATGAAATAGAAGACGTGCTCGTAACCCATCCCAAAGTCCTTGAAGCAGCCGCTATTGGCATACCGGATGAAAAATCAGGGGAATGCGTCAAAGTCTTTATCGTAAAAAGAGACGATTCCCTGACCGAAGAAGAAGTATTGGAGTTTGCAAGGGAAAACCTCACCGGCTATAAAATGCCCAGGGTCGTGGAATTCCGCAAAGATCTGCCCAAAACCAACGTAGGCAAGATCCTTCGCAGAGAGCTGCGGTAATTAGCTGTTTTTGATCGCATTCCAGGTCTGGTACTGACTTTCCTGCGAAGGTCGGTTGGCTTCAATTTCAGTGAGTGGCTCACATACCTTCAGCTCTTCATGACATTGTGCCGGGAGTTGTTGGTACAGCTGTGTACCCTTAGTTTTCCAAGCGATCATATCATCTGTTAATTCTTTGACCACTTTACCGGGATTACCTACAACCAGACTGCGTGCAGGGATGGTTTCTCCTGCTTTGATAAAAGTCAATGCGCCTACGATGCTGTTTTCGCCAATCACTACTTCGTCCATGATGACACTGTTCATACCCACCATCACATTCTTACCGATACGAGCCCCATGGATGATGGCCCCATGCCCGATGTGTGCCCCTTCTTCCAAAACAACCGTCACCCCCGGAAACATGTGGATGGTACAGTTCTCCTGCACATTACAACCGTCTTTGATGATGATCTGTCCCCAGTCGCCCCGTATAGCAGCCCCCGGACCAATGTAAACATGTTTACCAATGATGACATTGCCGGTTACCGTTGCCTGCGGGTGTACAAATGAAGAGGGGTCTATTACAGGGATAAAGTTGTTGAATTTATAGATCATATGTAAATAAAAAACTGATACTGTGCAAAATTAACCCAATAAATAAAGTTAAAGGCAAAGCTTAGATTTAAAAACATCCTTAATTGTAAATTCTTGCTCAGAAATAGCGCAAATTATTATCTCTCCATCAAAAGCAGGGCACAATTGCTTGTATCCTGATTGATATAACCCACTTATATTTTATGGGAAATTTAACAGGTTTTAAATGGTGATGCCTAAATATTTTTCTTTCCCTTCCATTTTATCTTAGTCCGTAAATTTCATAATTGCATTTACTTTTCCGATTATTTTCCTACATTTTTTTTGACAATTTATTTATTTCGGACTAACCTAATTTTAGCGGCAATTTTCCTCCGAAACACAAGCATAGTACCCAGCAGGATAATGAATGGCCACAAACCAATCATCCAAATCACAAAGTCAAACAGCAGCTGGATCCCTTCTTTAAAGGCATTCACTACCCTCACATAATATACAGGCTTAGCTGCGCTTTCTGTTGTCACCCATTCTACGATCTCAAGGGTAAGGGTGCTGTAATTCACCTGGTCATCCAAATATTGAATCCTGCCCTTCTTGCTGTCAATCTCTTCTTCGAGCACCCTTATTTTTTCCTGGACAGCCATAATGTCTTCAATGGATTTGGCCTTCTTCAGCACTTCTTTGTATTGGGCCAGGTAGGCAAGGTTGTTGTTGAGTCGGATATTCAAATCAACATATTCTCCGGTCACATCACTCACATTTACATTGCTTGACAATACCCTGCCTATTCCGGATTGCAATCGCTGCCAAAGCGTATCAAATTGCTGATTGGGCACCCGGATTACCAGGCGGTACCCTTTACGGTTATACTCAGAAAAATAATTTTCATTTTCATAATATGCTTTTACACCCTTCACATGACCATCGAGTTTCGACCTGGCTTGTACCAGATCATTTACTTCCACACTTATTTCTCCTGTTTTAATGATTTTAGGATCCACTTGTTCAGAAACTAGCGGAGGCGCAGGCGGCTCTGCAGTCCTGGGTGGCTCCATTCCCAGCTTGTCACCCATGTCTTTTGAAGCTACTGCTCCTTGTGTATATGTCTCACCAGTATTTTGTCTGCACGACAAAATCAACAGACAAGAGGTAAAAAATAACAGCTTTCTCATATCTTGCTTTTATAGGTAGATGTATGAAACAAATCTTTAGCAGGTATTTTGTGATGCCATTAACAAATTATTGGCGTTTTTAGTTTTCAAGCATATGCACTTTACTATACAGCCCGCCATTTTTAAATCCAAATCCTTGTTTGAATTTACCCTGATCCTTTTCAAATATCCTTGTATTGCGCTCAACATAATAGTGCCCGGTCCATACCAAAATGGGAATACTATACTTATTTACAGAACCATCCCTTTTGCTGTGAATTTTTTAAGTTCTGCTCATTTTATATGCTTATACCATGCAAATTTTGAAATTCTCCCGACAATTTGGACTATTTTTTATATTTTAATTAGTTGGTATTCTGGATTTTTGAGGGTAGGATTGTCTATCTTGTCCTATGAATACGTCAAGTGCAACTTAGTTTTAACAAGAGAATATTTGCACTTCACTTAGAGACAGAAACAAGAGCTGAGTTCTGAAATGTAAAGAGAGGCCTGCTTTCAACGTCGCAAGCTATTCCTACTTCTGATTTGGCTGACGGTTTTTACTTTATCATCTTACGGGATGTGAAAGGAAACATTATTGAAACCACGAAACTATTAAAATTGAAATGAAGTTATTAAGTTTGGTCATATTCGCATTCTTAAGTACTCTAACTTTTGGACAGCAGCCATTTATTTCTATCCTTAATTTGGATGGCAAATACTACGAGAGCATAGAAGGTTCTCAGTTTCCGGAACAGGTTCATAAGATTGTAGTAGAGGATGATAGTATCATTTCCTCTTTCCATGTGTGTTGGCTTTATGATTTTTCACAATATATGTCAAAGCATGGTTATAATGGCAGGTTAGATATAAGTAAACAGCTGCCAGGGAAAATAGGAAGTGGTGTTTTGGGTTTTGGTGATGTAGGCTATGACAATGGTTATTACTACTATGGAAGCGGATTAGACTTTATCTCTGGTATTAAAATCATTAAGTACGATGAAGATTATAATGTTGTGGCGGAAAAAGATTATATGCCACAAGATATGCAAGTCCTAAACAATGTATTTGAGTTTAAGCATCTCATCGTTTTTAAAAATCATATAGTTGCCTACGGTATATTAGAACGTGATTTGCAAGAATATGGTTCTATTCCATCCAAAGTGTTTTGGATAAATAAAAACACGCTAGAGTTAGACACCGTAATGACCCTCGAAGTAAATAAATCTGTTCTTAATTTGCCAGAAATGTTTTTAGATGGTGATACCCTTTTAACTTTTATGTCATATAAAATAACTGGGAATGAAGATAAGATTGGAATCATTTCATTTGATGAGCATAAGAATACTGTAAATGAATGGTATACTTTAGACTTCAATAATTACTTATCTCATTATCACATGGCCAAACTACAGGACAGCAGCTATGTGTACACCATGAACAATGGCAACCTGGGAAATTTTACAAGGATTGAAAAAAGAGACAAGGATGGAAATCTGATTTGGAAATCACGACCCACACAAGGTTTTTTAAAAGGTCCCAAATTGGCCGCTATGACCATCCAAAAATTAGTGGCGGCAAAAAATGGAGATATTTTGGGCTGTGGCAATATGTACTGGCAAAACAGAGAAATCAACTTTGACTCCCTGCAGCAAATCTATTTTAAGCTCGGGGTGGAAGGTCATAATTACATCTATGAATTGTATAAAAAGTGTTATCCCATATCTACTCCCTACATTTTTAGAATGAATACCACCGGCAATATGATATGGCAAAGAGCTGTTGTGATGGTGGATAGTCTTGACCAAACTTCACCCGGCACATTTTATGATTTGGTAGAAGAAGCCGATGGCTCTATCGTCTATGGTGGTAGGATAGGTACTTTTACAACTTGGGAAACCCAGCAGGAAAAACCCCATAATTCAAACAGCATTTTATTAAGGCTGAATGCAGATGGATGTTATTCCAATTATCCCTGCACCCAATGGAAAACCTATCTTCAACCATCCAGGATTTTGCCCTTTTTTGATCTGCAAAATCGGTGGCAACTTTACAATTCTCAACAAGATCGTACCGTCTTTGCCAGAATATCAGAAACTGCGCATGAAGAAAACGGCAAAACCTATTTTGTTTTGGAAGCCTCCGAGACAGCAGACTTTTCTGCGAAAGAACCATTTATGTATCTGCGCATTGAAAATGAAAAAATGTATGCCTTGGAGGAAGCTGGAGAAAGACTCGTTTTTGATTATTTTCTATTTCCCGAAGAAGAATGGAAATCCAATCTCATTCTGGATACCAGCCTTTTTGTGGTTATTGGCAATGGTTTCAGAACCAAACAATTTATATTTAACGACATCTATGACAGGCAAAAAATCTATACCTGGTACAATGGCATGGGATCTGTAGATGATTTTTTCTTCGATGCCAACCCCGGATCTGTGGTACCCAAATGGAAGATATGTAAGTTCTGGATCGATGGCGAGTTGAAATATGAAAATACGCCTCTGGCATGTACAACCAATGACATTACCGAATCAAACTTTGAATCAACCCGCATTTATCCAAATCCCTTCACAGACCTTATTACCATCGAAAATTCCAATAATTTTTCAAAATACAACCTTGAAGACCTCAACGGCAAAATAGTCCTGAAAGGAGTATTGGCTGAAAAGGTAAAAATAAATACCACTTCTCTTCCTGCCGGTGCCTATTTGTTGACTTTATATGATGGTAATGAATTTTTTAACCATACAATGATGCTTATAAAATTGTAAAGCAGCAGGATTATTCACTAAAAAGTATCAACTATTTTTGGGATGTGACAACGTGACAGTAAATTGGTAAATCGATACATCGGTAAATCAGTAAATCCTCACCCCTTCATAACATCCTCCTGCTGCGAAATACTCTCATCGTGAATGGCCTTAATAAAACGACTCACAAAATCATCGCTCAATCCGGACATCCTTCCCTTTTCAAGGTATTTTTCCAGGATCTCTTTCCACCTGTTTTGCTGCAGGATGGTGATGTCATTCTCTCTTTTGTACTTTCCGATATCCCGCGACAATTTCATTCTAGATGCCAAAATATGGATAAGCTCATCGTCAATCAAATCTATCTGCTTGCGCATCTGCTCCAATTGGGATAGTTTCATGGGGTCGTCCGGCATTTCGTGTCTTACGACCAATGCTGATATCATATCCCCGTATACTTCCGGCGTAATTTGCTGTTGTGCATCACTCCATGCTTCGTCCGGGGTGATGTGTGATTCGATCATCAAGCCATGAAAATTGAGGTCCATGGCTTTCTGGGCCACCTCCTGCAATAAATCTCTTCGACCACAGATATGAGAGGGATCGTTGATCATAGGAATTTGGGGCAGCTCCTGCCTGAAATCAATGGCCAACTGCCAATGCGGTCGATTGCGGAAAATTTTTTCTCCTGTAAAAGAAAAACCCCGATGGATGGCTGCTATTTGGGTCAAACCTGCATTGACCAATCTTTCGACGCCCCCAATCCACAGATGCAAATCAGGGTTAATAGGGTTTTTGATCATCACAGGGATGTCCACTCCTTTGAGCGCTTCGGCAATTTCCTGAACAGCAAATGGATTAACGGTCGTTCTGGCTCCAATCCAAAGTACATCGATGCCAAATTCCAAACACATTTCTACGTGTGAGGCTTTGGCTACTTCGGTGCATACCGGCAACCCGGTTTCTTCTTTAACACGTTGCAACCAGGGCAGCCCTTTGGCTCCTATGCCTTCAAAACTGCCCGGTCGGGTACGCGGCTTCCAGATGCCCGCTCTGATCATGTCTACCTTTCCGGTTCGATGCAATCGTGTGGCAGTCTCAACCAACTGATGTTCGGTCTCTGCACTGCAAGGTCCGGCTATGAGCAAAGGACGTTTCGTATTTTCGAATAGGGAAGTATTCATCTTTGTTGGTTTAAAGCTATGATAATTCTCTCTTTTTATAAAATCTTTTTACACACATTGCCTTATTTTATCAAACAACGAAAAGCACCCTTTTTGTTGCCAATAAAGCCTTCATACCAGGATAAATACTTGCGCCTGATTAATCGAAGTTGTCAAATACTGCATACCGGTTGTGTTTAAATTTGGCCCATTCTACTGCTGACATAGCACAGCTTAGAAACAATGGCTATGTGTGCATGTTACACAGTTTTGGATTTTGAATAGTTGAGATACGATGAACGCTGATGGTTTTCTTGCTCTACTTGTTGCATTTCATGTGCTATCAATCCTATTGAATCCATTGTTTGCATTGTCTTAAATGCGTGAAGGTGATTGTTGTGATAAAGAATTGAAGATTTATCGTATAAACTCAGCAATTTGTATTGAAAACTGAATTTTAGAAACCTCTTACCGGTACCTCTAAGTACTTTTTAATGTCATTTAGGTTATAAACGATTTCGACATTACCGGGCAAATCCAGTTTTTGTTGAACAGTCTGATAACCGGAAACCAAAACCCTGCCATGGTGCTGTACTTGAGAAAGTTCATTGATGTAGGGTTGTAAGGGTGCTTCTGAAAAACTATCGTTGAAAAGGGTAAACAGATAATCAGGTCTGAAAATCTCAATCGCATCCTTTACATCCGGCAATGAAACCTGCGTACCCAAATAAAGAATATTGGCTCCATATTTCTTCAAAAGATAATACACAAACAGCAGGCTCAGCTCATGTGCCTCGTATTCCGGTAAAAAAATGAGAAACCGCGTTGCATTTTCATTGGGATCATACTCCAGTTTGTCAATCTCTACAGATAGCTTTCTGCGAATAATATTGTTGATAAAGTTCTCGTGAACTCCTTTAACAGACCCGGCAATCCACATCACGCTGAGTTTGTCCAGCATGGGATAAATGACTTCGTCCATGGTATTTTCAAAGCCTATTTCCCGGATATGATGATTGAGTAATTTCATGAATTTATATTCATTCAACTCAAACATGGAAAGCATCAAACCATCAATCTGGTTCTCAAATATGACATCCACCTCACACGAATCGGCAACCTTTTGTTTGATTTCTTCCGCTGTCATGGTGGCAATACGGGAGATTTTTACCCCTTTTTTGTTGAGATGGGCTATGTTTAGGATGAGTTCCAGGTCCTCATCCATGTAATACCGTATGTTGGTGTCTGTTCTACGGTTGGGGAGGATGTTGTACCTCTTTTCCCATATCCGTATGGTATGGGCTTTTACCCCTGACAATTTTTCTATGTCATTGATGGAATAAACAGCCATTGGGTTGCAGTTAGTTGTAAAATTTGATTGTTTTGATAACAATATTAAACGTTTTTTGTTTAAATATTTTACGATTATTGTTTAACAATCCGTGGTTTTAGCCCTTTTTTTGTCTGCTTGCAAAGAGACAGGAAAAAACATAACTTTGACCACTGACAATTTTAATCTGCATTTATGAACATTGGTGTCGTTTGTTATCCTACTTATGGGGGAAGTGGTGTAGTAGCTACAGAACTTGGTTTGGGGCTGGCAAAAAAAGGTTATCAGGTACATTTTATTACTTACCGCAAACCACCCAGGCTTTCGGCATTTAATACCAATGTATTCTTTCACGAGGTGAGCGCTATGGAATACCCACTATTCGAATATACTCCCTATGAAACAGCTTTAGCCAGTAAAATTGTCGATGCTGTTTTATACGAAAAAATCGATTTACTGCATGTGCATTATGCCATACCCCACGCAGCAGTCGCCTATATGGCCAAACAAATCCTTAAGTCCCGGGGCATAGATATACCGGTCATTACTACCCTGCACGGCACGGATATCACTTTGACGGGTTCAGACCCATCTTTCAAACCGGTAGTGGAATTTAGCATCAATAGCTCGGATGGAGTTACAGCCGTTTCGCACCAATTGAGAGAAGAAACCTATGCCAATTTCAACCTGAACAAGGAAATTGAGGTAATTCACAATTTTATCGACTTTGATCGTTTCCGCAAGACAGATAAAGATCACTTTAAAAAGGCCATTGCGCCCAACGGGGAAAAAATACTGGTGCATACCTCCAATTTCAGGAAAGTGAAACGGGTTGACGACGTCATCCATGTCTTTGAGAAGGTACGAAAACAGATCCCTTCCAAACTCATTCTGATCGGTGATGGGCCTGAGAGAAAGCCTATGGAAGACCTATGCAGAGTCCTGGACGTCTGCAACGATGTACGCTTTTTGGGCAAACAAGATGCCATCGAGGAACTACTTGCCATTGCGGATGTCTTCCTCCTGCCTTCAGCCAATGAAAGTTTTGGACTTGCAGCCCTTGAAGCCATGGCTTGTGAGGTGCCGGTCATTTCTTCCAACGCAGGAGGTATACCGGAAATCAACATCGAAGGAGAAACCGGCTTTATGTGCGAAATTGGCGACATCGAAAAAATGGCAGCACGAACCATCGAATTGCTCAGTAACGAAGCCAAATTGAATGTTTTCCGTCAAAATGCCCTAAAACAGGCTAAACGGTTTCACATCGATGAGATCTTACCCTATTACGAAAGCTTTTACCAAAAAATAGTCAACAAAGCATGAACAACAACCATCTGAAATCTCTTCTGCCTGCCAACAGCTACGCCGGTAAAACGGTATTGATCACCGGAGGAGGCACCGGATTGGGCAAATCCATTGCAAGCTACCTTGCCTCATTGGGTGCCAACATCGTCATAACAGGCCGAAGAGAAGATGTGTTGCAACAGACCGCAGCTGAAATCCAAAACGCTACCGGTGCCGCCGTCCTCGGTGTTGCCGGCGATGTCAGGAATATTGAAGACGTGGAGCGGGTGCTGGCAGAAAGCATTGCCAGATTCGGCCAGATAGATGTCTTACTCAACAATGCTGCCGGCAACTTTGTGAGCCCTACTGAGCGACTGTCCCACCGGGCTTTTGAAAGCGTCATAGGCATTGTCCTGCAAGGCACTGTCAATTTTACCTTGACTGTTGGCAAATACTGGATCAAGGAAAATATCAAAGGCAACATTCTAAATATTACCACTACCTATGCCTTTACGGGAACCGCATTCACTGTGCCTTCTGCTTGTGCCAAGGCTGGCGTGCTGGCCTTGACCCGTTCTCTGGCGGTAGAATGGGGTGCCAAATACGGCATCAGGGTAAATGCTGTATCCCCGGGTCCCTTCCCCACCGAAGGCGCCTGGAGCCGACTCATCCCGGAAGGAGTCAAAGACCTGGTGGATCCTACTAAAAAGGTGCCTCTCCACAGGGTAGGTGAACATCCGGAACTAGCCAACCTCTGCGCTTATCTCATGAGCGATTTTGCTGCTTATATCAATGGAGCAGACGTAACCATTGATGGCGGAGAATGGCTGATGGGTGCCGGTTCGTTCAATGGCTATCTATCAATACCCAATGAAATGTGGGATATGCTGGATGCTTTCAGAAAATCAAAAGGCGGTAAATGATACTGGAAACCCTCATCGGTAATACGGTCTTCAGATTTGATACTTCTGAGGGTATTGAAATTTCTATAAAGCTGGACGCTGACCGGCTGGGACCCAACTGTTTCTATGCGCCACCCTTTGATGCAACACCATTGGTAAGCGGCAACTTTGTAGGTGACACCCGTAAAGGCAGCCCTGTCAATTTTTACAATGTGAAGATCAATCCGCACGGCAATGGTACCCATACGGAATGCGTAGGACACATCAGCACTGAAAGAGTCAGTATAAATGAAGTTCTCAGAGATTCCCTGTTTGCCTGCCAACTGGTAAGCATTTACCCGGATAAACTCGAAAATGGCGACAGGGTCATCTCCGCACGCACACTGCAGATGGTGGCAGAAAATCTCCGGGATGAAAAGGCCATGATTATTCGTACCCTGCCCAATCCGACGGAAAAAGAACGATGGACCTGGTCCGGGACCAACCCTACCTATTTCGAAGCGGCGGGCCTTCAGCATTTGCTCGACAAAGGCATCGTACATTTGCTGACAGATTTGCCAAGCGTTGACAGAGAAGAAGACGGTGGCCGACTAGAGGCGCATAAAACATGGTGGAATTATCCACAGGAAATCAATCGTAAAAATACGATTACTGAAATGGTCTATGTCCCGGATCATGTGAAAGACGGCAGCTACCTGGTGCAAATCCAGATTCCTCCTTTTCAACTGGATGCCGCACCTTCCCGTGTATTTATATTCAAAAACCACGAGTAATGGTGCCTTGGGAGGAAATAAATCCGGACGAAATCTACCTTCGGTTTTATACCCTTGGTTACAGGGAAAGACTGTCGTACTTTGAAAAATACGTCAGGTCCAACCCTTACATCGGCGACAAAGAAAAAAATGAAATGGCCATCGACCATTTATTGGCGCTTTTTGAATTGGGTAAATACGAGAAGTTTCTATACGAAGTTGACCCCATGATTGAATATGTGGTGGATCAGAATATTTACAGGCACAATGGAGAAGATGCCTTTTATTTGTTGTTGTTCAAAAAAGCGGCTTCACATTACAATCTGGAGGAGTGGGATTCGGCTAAATTCATTTTACTTCAATTAAAAAAAATCCGGCCGGAAGATAAAATTTGCCAAATGTTACTCAGCCGCATTGAGCGAAAAAAAGGCCTTGGGCATTCGCCATTTTGGCAAAGCATGGTGGTGTTGGGTTTCCTTTTCAGTTTTTTTACCTACATCCTCGACATATTTATCATTGAACCATTTGCCTACAAATGGCATGAGGTGGCGGTTCTGGTGACTGAGCTGAGCTTTGTTTTGGCTACTGTCCTACTGTGTTTTCTTTGTTACACTTTGATCAGATTAAGGCGTTGAACGAAGTCCGGTATTCCTCAGTAAGCGCTATTTTCAATTTACGATTGAAACAAGCCGAAAGAATAGCATACGGTTTAGGAAGCTATGCTGTATTGATTGTTTTGTCCGGGATTGTTATCTTTATATACAGTTACTTTCTTCAACAAAAGGCAGCCATTGTGCAAGGGATGTCTGCACTGGCATGCGTAGGTTTAGTTGGCATTCACCGAAGTCGGAAAGACCTTCGGTTTTTACAGCTTAATATATCCGGCTATCAACAGGTTCTGCGCACGGAATATTTTTTGATTCTCCTTCCCTTCTTGATAACCGGACTCCCCGGAGGTCATTTTATATACTGGCTGCCTGCGATGGCAGCAGCTATCATACTACCCTGGTTCACGCCACAAAGAGAAAATAAAGCCATGAATGGTCTTTTACGCTGGATTCCTCTAAAATTATTTGAATGGCGAAGTGGCTTGAGAAAGATGTGGCTGCCTGTTTACTCGCTTTACATAGCAGCCTGGGCGGGCGTTCGTATTCCATACCTAAGCCTTTTCCTGCTCTGGCTCGTAAGTGTCCTTGCCATGAGCTTTTTTGACCACAACGAAGACCTGGCCATGCTAACAGAACGGGGTGGTTCAGCGAAAAAATTTTTACAACATAAATTGATTTTGCATCTGTCGTGGGTCTCAGTCTGGTTTATGCCCGTGGTAGTGCTACATCTTTATTTTCATTGTGAAAATGCCCTTGTGATCATCCTCATTACCTTGGGTATGATGATCTTATGGGCATTTGCTATCCTGGCAAAATACAGCCATTATACACCCGGTTATCATTATATGAAACAAAGCAATTTTACGGCGGTCATAGCCCTGCTTTCCATTCTGCCGTTTGGTTTTGTTTTCCCTGCTATGTATAGTCTGTATTATTATTTCAAAGCAATAGAACAGCTAAAACCCTATTTTGATGATTGAATTTAAAAACCTCAAACTGGCATACGGCAATCACATTGTGATTGAAGATCTGAATGCGGTATGGAAAGAGCATGGAATTTATGGCATCGTCGGGCTCAATGGAGCTGGTAAAACCACTTTGTTTCAGGCGATGTGCGGTATGAAAAAACCCGCTGCGGGGCAAATTCTGGTGGATGATAAGCCATTGAGAAAACAAGAGGTTTTCTTTCTTGAAACCTATCCTTACTTTTATCCCAACATTACAGGCAGAGAATATCTGTCCTTATTTGAATGTACCCGGGGAAATTACAACGAAACGAAGTTGCTTGATTTATTGCAGCTGCCATTGGATGATTTAATTGAAAATTATTCTACCGGAATGAAAAAAAAGCTGGCGTTAATGGCATTGTTGAAAAAGGATAAAGCTGTTTACTTATTGGACGAACCTTTCAATGGGCTCGATCTTGAAAGCAACCATATCCTGGAAGTCATACTGGAAGTGTTGAAAGAAAAAGGCTCTGCGGTATTCATAGCTTCACACATCCTGGATCCCATGCTGAGGATTTGCGATGGCATACACATATTGGAGTCAGGTAATTTTAAAAAATATTTCCAACGAGACCAATTCGATCTTGTAGCTTCCATGCTATTTGGTGATCTGGCACAAAAAGCAAAGGCGGTCATAGAAAACGCTCTATAACCGCCTTTGACCAGGCAACAATTGTCAGTTTATTTTACGTCGTAAGCCGTCACCTTGTTGGCAAAAAATTCAGGAACCAATAATAGATTTTGAGTAGGTACAAATTCAATATCTGCTGCGTTTCTCTTGTCTGCTTTTGTATCCAGTAGCAATTGCTTTTTCCAGTCTTTGTTGATGTAGTAAACTTCACCGTTCCAATTGGAAACCAGGTAGCCGTCTCTGAATGCTTCTACACCATCTCCTCCGGGGAGAGTGTCAACCATTACAGCAATAGCAGCATCTGATTTATTGAAAGTATATACGTTTCCTTTACCAAAAGAAGCCACTACGAGTCTGTCCTTTTCATTAAAAATGCCATTGGGACCACCCAGTGATTCTCCGGTGGCAAGGGTCGCTACCTTTTTACCATCCCACGTGTGTAGATTATTGGCGTAAGAATCTGAAAAGTACACCAACCCCATATCGTCTACTGCCACATCATTCAAAAACTTGGCGCCCTTTACCGGAATTCGCTGCATCACTTTTCCGGATGGGGTATGAATCAATACGAGTGCATCTATGTCTGTGACGTACAGGCTATCTCCCTTTACCGCCATTCCTTTAGGTCCGCTCAGCCCGGTGATCCAGTCTTTTTTAATGATTTCCCCTCTCTGGTTGAGTTTGGCAATGTAACCGTCCTTGTCTTTTGCATCGGGTGGTACGGCACCAATGCAGGACACATAAAACACACCATATTTTTCATCGAAAACTACGGATTCAGGTGTCTTTAAAATTGTGTCGGTTGCCCATCTCTGGGTCAGGGTTGGCACTGCCAACGTATCTGGAACCGGAGCTGCTGCAGGAGCCGCTGCTTCTTCTGCTTTTTGTTTGCAGGAAAATAGAGTTGCCGCTATGGCCAAAGTCAAAAGGTATTTCATTTGTTTTTTGTTTTTCTAACTAACAATTTAAAAACCATTAGGTTTTAAGCCGAAGATTAACAAACAAGAAATAGCTATTTAAAGAATATTTCCCTCTGTATTAACGTTAGGTCTTATCGATATTTTTAACCTTGTCAAGGCATTTTATGAGACAACAAAACCCCTAACCCCTAATCCCAAGCCCCTATGCCCTACCTAAAATTGGAACAATTTTTGATGTATTAAATAAATATTTAATGCGTATTTTATTATCTAATCAAATTAATATATAAGTTTTTGAGTATGAAAGGATTTG